>JBAVTI010000355.1:0-1854 GCA_049696055.1 Paracoccaceae bacterium
TTTGGGCCAGCTTGGCGCTTGTCTGTGATCGGGGCAGCCGATGCCTTCGGTTCGTCTGCCACCGCCGTTCCGTCCTGGTGACCGGATCCGCGTTGCCGAAATCGAACACCAAGGTGAGCCGAGCCTCGGCCTTCTGCACGATGGTTGCCGAGAGGATCGAGGTGAAGGCAAGGGTTGCGCGATCGGTGCCTATCTGCTTGGCCAACAAGCGGGCAAGCATGTCGATCTGCGCGTGGCACAGCCCCGGACGGCGACGAAACGGGCGGCGTTCTTCCGGCAGAATTCTTCGTGGGTTGTCAGGGGTTTCATGAGGCCTTTGTGGCGTTGCGATGGGTGCAGGCAGCAGCTGAGGCCAAAAGAAAGGAAATTATAAGTCACTGAGTAGACAAAATTTTATTTTTGAATCGATGCGTCGAACCCACCGATTTTCTCTGAGAGCCTATCACCCACCCGCCAATGGCGGCAGTTGAAGCGGGTGCTACCTGGTATTACCCTTCAGAAAAGGAGTACCAATATGACGGTGAAATCCTCGATCTCGCTGACCGACGAATAGCGCAGTTTCGCCAAGGAACTGGTCGAAGTTGGGTGCTATTCGTCGGTCAGCTCGGTTCTGCAACAGGGGATCGACCTGCTGCGGCAGCGCATGCAAGACGACGATTTGCACCGGTCGGTGCTGAAGCCCTCCTTGATTAGCGCGCTGCGGATGCGTTTGTCAGTGGCGCGCAGATGGACAAGACCATCGCACGGATGATCAATGACAAGCGCCGCGCGCATGCGGTTCAGAATTGAGCTTTCGGCGGAAGCCGAGCGTGATTTCGCCCTGATCTTCGACCACCTGCTTGAGAGTTACCGCAGCTTCGGGACATGCGTTGAGCCAGCGCTGGTTCGTTGCAAGGACCGCATCCGAGATCCTCGCCAAGAAGCCGACCGACTCGGTGTGGTGCCGTAGCGTGATGAGCGTCACGACAATCTGCTTCCGGGGTCTGCGACATTTGACGATCGCCCGGGCCATCTACTGGTTCGACGTGAACGAAGCGGAACTGCGGGTCCGCATCCTTGCGATCTTTTTCGGCGGCCAGGATCATGTCCGCCTTATGCTGACGCGACTCCTTTCGCCCTCAAGCGCGCGCTCCCTTTGCACCGCATCGCTGGGTCAGGTGGCGTTCTTCCTAGAATATCATCAAGGCAGTCAGGGACAGTGTGGGCCGCTCAACTCGCACCTGTGCGGCACATTGCAATGTTTCTGAGGCGGTAACGCGCCGGGGCCATTCTCACGGGGCGGGTCGGTGATGCGGTCCGTCGCCGACAAGCGGTGTACAGTACGGCATCAGATCGAAACCAAGGCAGCGCAGGGTGCTGTCCATCTTGGACTGGCCCAACAACGCTTGGACTGCCCTCAGGTTACCCGTCTTCTTGGGTATCTGGGCAACCATTCTGCGGCGCCTGGAATGCGTGCCGAAAGCATCGGTTTCCAACCCAATCGCGCATGAACCGGGCATATTGCCGGATAGGCATTGGGGCTTGCAATCGTATTGTTGCGGCGGGCCGCCTCGGCACGGCCCTCTGGCCTCGTCAGTCGCGGGCCGTCGAGGATTGATAAGTAGTGCCCACGACGACGCAAAATGCATGAAAGCCGGGCCGCAAGTTCGGTGTCGTCGTTTACAACAGCAATTTTACGGATTGGCGGCACTTCATTGAAGGAACTACTGCCGCTAAATTGAGATTTACACTAGTGTTAGAATACCTCTGGCACCCCCACAAAGTCGACCAATCTCGCCAACTGGTTGTCGGCTTCGGCAAGGGTGCTAGGCGAATTTGCTTTCGCAATGAAAGCCTGCTTTCCGCCCCCTGCGC
>JBAVTI010000356.1:0-10943 GCA_049696055.1 Paracoccaceae bacterium
CCCCCTGACCTGTTCGTAAATGGCTTTCTGACGGAGGGTATTTTATGGCGTTTACTGACAACTGTGATCTTTTCGCGTCGGTCCATGAAGAGGGGGTGAACCGAATTGCCCGCCACATCATGCGGCAGCGGCCATCGCTTTTCAACTATGCCACCGAGGACGTGGCTGGCAACCGCGAACTTTGGTGCCAGATCCCCGAGTTCACCTCTGACGTAACATATTACGGCAACCCGATCTTTACCATCCTGCCCTACTTGCCGGTGATTGGCGCGGATTCTCCGCCCGTCGGCCTTGGCTTTTGTGTACAAATCGTGCGCGCGCAGGTCGACTTTCACCCAAGCAACATCATCAAGCTGCCGCCCGAACTGGGTAAGGAACTGAAAAAGCAGCGCTTTGCGCTGGAGATGAAGATCTGCGGTGGCCTGCGCTGCCCTGACCGCGAAGTGCTGGACAAGATCCCGGTGACGCCGAAGGGCCATGTGGCGGGCACCCACGAGCAGCAACCGCCGCCACCCGTGCACGTGCCAGGCAAGATGCTTTGCTTCTGCCTTGACGTTTTTGTGGTTGGCCACGTCGAGCGCGAATTCATGAACGGCGAGGAAAAGCTGGTCGGCAAGGTAGACGGCATCGAGATCGTTGACGTGACGCCGGACGGGCTTGAATCCAACATGGAATGCTATATCCGCACCGCGGTTTCGCTGTTCCTGCGACAGAAGCTTGCAATTGCCTGGAAGACCTTCTTCGTCGATTTCCCCCTGTTCGGTCTTGGCACCATCTCCCTCGCGCCAACGGCGAACCCGCCGGTGCCGAACAACCCGGCGGTCGAGGACGACCAGTTGAAGGCCTTTGTCACCATGACCGTCGGCCCATAGGAGGAGACCATGAGCCATCTGACCATTGCCGCCTCCAAAAACGCCTTTGAAGAGATGTTCAAGCTTGTGCGCGACGGCTTTACGCTGTCCAAATCCGACAGCGCGAACTTTGGGCCATTCTCGGCGAGCTACACGATTGCGTTGCACCTCGACAACGGCTCGATCCAGCTTAACAACGATGGCACGTTAGAGATCGACGCGCTTGACGTGGTCTGGGACACGCTGAAGTTCAAGGTTTGCTTCGACTTTCCCGGATTTACCATCCCGGGCTTTTGTATCATCCCCGATCCTTGGAACGGCTGCCTTGTCGGCATCCCCAGCATCCCCATCGGCGGGCCGATCTGCATTCCGCTGAACCTCTCGGGGCTTGTCAGTGAGATCTCGAAGGTGCGCGCACATCTGAAGGCGGTCTACTTTGTTGACCCGGGTCGACTGTCGGGCTGGACCGACCTGCAGGCCGAATTCGCCGGCAAGCCGAACAAATGGCGCATCTTTATCGACCCCGATTTCGTCAGCGTCGACCCGATCGACATCCCGGCGAGCATCGGCAACCTGTTCGAGAATTTGATAGAGCAGGCGATCGAGGATCTGCTGCCGGGCTGGTTGCCGGGCTTTATCAAAGACATTCTGATGGCGCTTTTGCAGCCAGTTGTTGACATCGTGCAGTCGATCATGGGGATATTCGACTCGGTCGAGGACTTTTTGCAGGACCTGCTGGGCGAGCAGCTAGACTTCCTCGGCCTGATCGAGACTGCGGTCGCCGATTACTTTGCCAATCAGTATCCGATCTACGAATTTGAGGATCCGTTCCCGATCCTGACCGACGGCCCGCTGATCCCGGTAAAGATCCCGCTCAGGAACCTGAAGGCCGACGTGAACTCTAAGGAAATGATCGTTACAGGAGACATTGGATAGCCATGAGCAAGGTATTCATAGACCCCGAACTGGCCCATGTCGGCCTAGACAGCGGCGCATTGACGATGCTGGGCGCCGTGGCGCAGCGCTTTGAGACGCCAGGCGAGTACCGCGGCACCGTGCGGCGCGGCAAAACGATTGAAAGGGTGTTCTACCTTTCGGTCGACAAGGAAAGCCCGGTCGCTGCAGCTGATATCGACCTTGCCGTGCTGGCCCGCACTCAATCCCAAGCGGCCGATGGAAATTGTTGTCCGCAGGATAAGGAACCCCGCTTTACGGTCAACCCGCGTGGTTATGCGATGTTCCGCGTTTCCGGCGGGCCGGGCGGCTATTCGGTGAACCTGCGCCGCGCCGACCCGGATGAGAAAACGCCGGTGTTCAACAGCACCCGCCTCGACGACGGTGCAGTCTATTCCGCGCGCATCCTGCGCCCCGGCCTCTATTCGGTGACCAACAGCCTGAGCAAGGCGCGTTGCGAACTGACCGTGGCCTATCCGCCAGGGGCCTTTACGGGATATCGCCCGCCAGATGCGCTGCGGGTAGAAGTGACCGAGCGGGGTTTCAAGCCAGAGCGGATCGCGATTGCGGCGGCGCAGGGGTTGATCTTTGACTGCAATGCACCCGCCCGAATCGTCATCGCGCTGGAAAAGGCCGATGACGGGCCACGGACGCGCGTCAAGACCGCGAAGTGACCTCTGCGGCTACCAGCGTCCGGGCCGAATCGGCAAGCACTGGGCAAAGCGCTTTTGCGCAGATGCAGGCGCGGTTGGCGGTGCTTGGGGCAGCGTTCGGGCTTGTCCGTGAAGCCCCGGAAATGCTGGCCACATACCGCGCTATCTTTCGCCACGCGCTTGCCTTCCCACTGGGTTCCCGACCGCCCGGAACCTCGCGTCTTACCGAAGATGGCACGCCGATCCAGTTCGCAACTACAGTGGCAGCAGGCAGGCCCGGCTTGCGCTTTGTTGGTGATGCCGGCCCGCCCGGCGCAAGCGGCGCAGAGCGGATGCGCACCGCCCGCGCCGCGATGGCGGAGGCGGCCGAAATCCTCGGACTGTCTTCAGAGCTTGCAACCCTTACTCCCTTTCTTGATGAACTCGCCCCGCAAACCGACCGCGCGCTAATGAATGATCCGGCTGGCAGCTATTGGATCGGCGCCGCCTTTGCCCCGGGTGCTGCCCCGCTGCTGCGGCTTTACCTGAACGGGGGCTGGGGCGGGCAGGCCGCGGTCAGCGCCCGCCTTCGCACCTTTGCCGCCCATTTTGGTCAGCAAGCTGCATGGGCCGAGGCCGAGCATCTTATACCCGCAGCACTTGCCCCCCTCGGCCTCGCTTTCACTCTCCTGCCCGGCCGCCCCGCACGCGGCGCGATCTACTTGCGCGCCTTCGGATTGCGCCTGACGGATTACACGCGCCTCGCCGAGGCCATTGCCGGCCCTGCCAATGCCGCTGAGCTTCACGCCTTTGGCACGGCGCTGCTTGGCTCCGATAGCTCTCATCCGACGCCGAGTGCCGTCTTTTCCATCGGCTTCTCGGATGCCCCCCGCCTTTCTGCCGAACTTGAATTTTGCACCCACTGCCTCTACCGCGACGACGCCGAGGCGTGCCACCGCTTGCTTGCTCTTTTCACTGCGGCAGGTCTGGACCCCACGCCCTACCTCACGCTATTGCGCCAGCTTTCCCCCGGTGCCCGCCCCGGATCGCCGCCGCGCCTGCACTCGTTCGTCGGCGTAGACGCTAAGGCCACTGGCCCCGCTTACACGCTTTACCTGAAGCCAGATTTCGCGACCTCAGGATGATCCGCCTTACCGAACAGATCGATGCTGCCCTCCAACGGGGCCTTGCCTTCCTGCTCGCCCGTCAGGCACCAGACGGCGGTTGGACAGATTGGGCGCTGCCGCCCGGTGCCTCGCGGGACTGGACGACGGCCTATGTCGGCCACCGACTTGCAGCCTTGCGTGCGCCGATGGGGGCCGCCCTCCAAGCGCCGCTCGCCCGGGCGGCGCGCTGGCTGCTTGCCCGCCGCGGTGCGGGTGGCGGCTGGGGCTACAGCCCGGCGGTGGAAGAAGACGCCGATTCCACCGCCCACGCGATCCTCTTTCTCGCAGCCCTCGGCACCCCCGCACCCGCCGCAGCCCTTGCCTCCCTGCGCCGCTACCAGCGGGACGACGGAGGTTTCTCCACCTTCCTGCCTGACGGGCTGACCGGTTCGTGGGGAATTTCCCACCCCGAGATTACACCGGTTGCCCTGACCGCGCTGCGCACCGCCCCGGGCATCCTTTCCGCCGCCGATGAGAGCCGCGCCCTCGCCGCAATTCACCGTGCGCGCCGCGCCGACGGGCTGTGGGACTCTTTCTGGTGGGCAAGCCCGCTGCCCGCGTGCGAGGCCAACCTCGCCTGCCTTGCCGGGCTGGGTCTGCCCGAGGCCCCACCCGAGCCGCTTCGCCGCCTTGCACCAAATGACGCCTTGCAGGTAGCGCTCCTGCTTTCTCTTTCAGCTGACCGAGCGGCACCTGCGCGCCTTGCCAGCCTTACGCGCACATTGCTGGCCGCTCAAATGGCCGATGGTGCTTGGCAGGCCGCCCCGTCGCTCCGCATTCCGCCGCGCAAATGTAGCCATCCTTGGGAAGCGCCTGACGGCAGCGCGCTATACGCCGACCCGGAGCGGCTTTTCACCACCGCCACGGTGCTTGCGGCGCTGGGGAAAGCCCACCGCCGCCTTGAACTGCCCCCCGTACCTGAGCAGTTTGAAGCTGGAACTTTGCGCCGTGTTTACTTGGATGGGAAAGAAGCGGGATCGCAATGAAAGCATCGACATTCACGGACACGCACAAGGCGTTGATCATCAACTACGGTGCAGAGGGTAGGCCGGTCGCAGAGATCCACCGCAAAGCAGGGATCCGTTGCCGCCAATAGTGATGCCTTTTTTGCCAGAACTGGCGTTGATCGGCTAAATCTGGTACTAATTCCGGGTATGATGCCTGACGCGGGCAAGCCTGATCTGCTCGGCCTTCGGGACATGGGCAGGCAGTCACCAGAAAAACCGCAGGCTGGATCAATCCTGCTTCTTTGCCTCAGCCGCAGCTTTCATCCGGGCAAGCAATTCGGACTTGGTGGTGCGCCCGCCATAAGGGTTCTTATCGCTCCCCTTGGCATTATGCTCTGCATGCCGGGGCGTATTCTTGCCCGTTTTGGTCGCACCGGATTTCCCATAATCCATCGTAATGCCCTCGCAATCGACGCTCATTTCAGCGGTCATGCCTTAAATGACCTGCCTCCGCAAGGCAGGCTCTGTGCGCCATGGCCTGCGGCGTGGCGAGAGTAGGTAATATCGACGTCGGACGCGCATAGTCCTGGCGCCACCATCGGTCCGGATGGGCCCGATGTCGTCTATCGACGATCCGCACTGCCGGCAGCGCCGATGATGCGCTGATGGGGATGGCGGGGTCAATTGTCGGCATAAAGATGCTGCATGAAATCGTAGTGATGGATGGTGTCGGTGTTATGCCGCACGCCATGGCAGTAGGGGATGCTGTTGATAAATTGCAAACGCAACAACAGTATTCCGCAGCACATGACCTCGTGCCACAGGGCAAGCCCATTGGTTACATGATCGAAAGACATGTGACCGTCGCCGATTTCCGTCGCCTGCTGCAGAACCGCCCCGATGCCATCGGCCTGGCGGTACCAGATATTACCCCATGGCTCGCTGGGAATGGGGGATGAAACCGACGGTTAGGCTTCATTCGTTTTCCTGATCGTGCGCGACGGGACGACCACGGAGCTTACGTCCTACCCTGCGGCTTTCCGGGTTGCGAGACTTGAGCGGTACGCCCCCCTGAACGCGGGTTCCTAGCCGCATCGCTTGCATCAAAGCATACTATGAGGCTGCTTCCCTTCTTTGGTGGCGGCTGGAAACTCGAAAATGTCGCAAGCGACGATGAGCGGCTTGCAACAACTGCGTTCATTTGAAATGGATCGTCCAACCACGCTCACACTGGCGTCGCAGAAATCTCTTTCTGAAGCCGCGCACGAAACACATCTGGCATGGCCCAATTGGGTTGATGGCCAAGCAGCAGTTGCAGGAAACCGACCGAAAAGCTGTTGTCTTGGCGGATGTTCTCGCGAAACGACCACCAATGGCGCAGGTCGTCAACGGCAGGCGTCACATCGGGGCGATCGTGGAATTCTTGTTCGGCGGCAGCGGCGTGAACGGTTAGGCAAAACAGCGTGCAGACATAACCCTCGGGCCAGAAGGCGGCTGCAGAATCGGACGCGGCCTTACTGGGCGCGGACAGGGCTTGCAGCGGCAACTCGGCAGTGAGTTCGCGCAACAGGTGTTAATTGTCACCGAGAACTGACCCGCCCAGTCATTATGTTTGCAGCGTCATGATGTGGTCAATGCTGTTGCCTCCTTCCGTTTCCTTTTCGCTGTTTCCGAGCTTGCCTTGAAGCGGTAGCTGTCGTTACCAGTCTCCAAAATGTGGCAACGATGGGTGAGGCGATCGAGCAGTGCAGTTGTCATTTTGGCATCGCCAAATACGCTGGCCCATTCGCTGAAGCTCAGGTTGGTGGTGATGATGACGCTGGTGCGTTCATAAAGTTTGCTGAGAAGGTGGAATAGCATGGCACCACCGGAGGTGCTGAACGGCAGATATCCCAATTCGTCCAACACCAGTAGGTCGGTTTTCACCAGCATCTCTGCGATTTTTCCGGCCTTACCTTGGGCCTTTTCTTGTTCCAGCGCATTGACCAACTCGACAGTCGAGAAGAAGCGCACGCGTTTACGGTGATGCTCAATGGCCTGGATGCCGATGGCGGTTGCAACATGGCTTTTCCCCGTTCCTGGCCCACCGATCAAAACAACATTCTCGGCCGCATCCATGAACTCGCAACGATGGAGTTGCCGCACGAGGGCTTCATTGACCTCGCTGGCGGCGAAGGTGAAGCCGGACAGATCTTTGTAGGCAGGGAAGCGCGCGGCCTTCATGTGATAGGCGATAGAGCGCACCTCACGTTCTGCCATCTCGGCCTTGAGCAGCTGTGACAAGATCGGCACCGCAGCGTCAAACGCCGGTGCCCGTTGCTCAATCAGATCCTGAACCGCATGCGCCATGCCCGGCATTTTGAGGCTCCGCAACATGATGACAATGGCAGCTCCAGCGGGATCATGACGCATGGCGGGTGCCTCCCGTGCTGCGTAGGCCGTCATATCGCGCGACATTGGCCTCTGGCTCATTGCGAAGCATCAGAGCTGCTGGCGGTGTCACATCTGGCTGGTCGGTCGGGGTGCCATCCACCAGCCTGTGGAGCAAGTTCAGCACATGGATTTTAGTTGGAACGCCTGCCTCCAAGGCCATTTCCACCGCACAGAGCACGGCCTGTTCATCATGATGCAGAACCAGCGACAAGATATCGACCATTTCTCGATCCCCACCAGGCTTGCGCAGCATCTGATCCTGCAGCCTTCGGAAGGCATCAGGCATCTCGACGAAGGGTGCCCCGTTGCGCAGTGCCCCAGGTTTGCGCTGGACCACGACCAATTAGTGACGCCAATCATAAATGACGCGTCCGGGCCGGTGAGAGCGCTCAATAATGCGCTCGTGCGTGCAAACCACATGCCCTTCGGCGACAATGACCAGCCGGTCGGGGTAGATGTGCAGGCTGACTGGCCTGTTCGCAAAGCTGGCAGGAACAGAGTAGCGATTGCGATCAAAGGTGATCAGGCACGTGGGTGATCAATTGTGAGATTGTAGCCTTCTTCATTGATGTGGACCTGCACCGGTTTTTCTCCGGTCTTTTGAGGGCAATACGGTCGGCCTCGCGTGACCGAGGAGCTGAACGAGTTGGGCTTGCACGTTGGCCAGCGCCTGGTGGGTCGTCTGATGCGCCAGAACGGCATCCAGGTCGTTCGGACCCGCAAGTTCAAGGCGACCACCGACAGCGATCACGCCTTCAACATCGTGCCTAATCTCCTGCAGCAAGACTTCACGGCGAGCGGGCCGAACCAGAAGTGGGCGGGCGACATCACCTATGTCTGGACGCGCGAAGGTTGGCTCTATCTAGCTGTCATCCTTGATCTTTTCTCAATGCGCGTGGTTGGCTGGGCGGTCGGCAACCGCATGAAGCAGGATCTGGCCCTGAGGGCGCTGAACATGGCGGTCGCGATCCGCAGGCCACCACCCGGCTGCATTAATCACACGGATCGCGGATCGCAATACTGCGCCCACGACCACCAGAAGCTTCTGCGAATGGGCCTCGGTCTTCGGTGACGCCGCAAAATGACCACGGCATTGCTCGACCGCCTCACCTATCGCTGCCACATCCTTGAAACTGGAAACGACAGCTTCCCCTTCAAGGCCAGTTTAGCAGCCGCAAAAGGAAAAAGGAGGCCAACCATGTCTTGACCCCAACATAACCCGCAGAACTTAACCTTCAAGCGGGTCAATTCTCGATGAAAAACCCGGGTCACTTCTGAGTGGAAATCAACAGGCAAATCGTTTGTCTTGACTTCATCACAGTCACCAACATGAAGCCGCGGACTAGGAGTGCTCGGAGCGAGGCTTGCTTCTAGAGAAATAATCTCTGTCGTGTAACAACGCAACCAGTCGCAATGAATTTGGTGGGGTTTATGGCGGGTTAAATCGAATTTATCAGATATTATTCAATTATTTTAATGGCAAGTGGCGGAGGCGGTGGGATTCGAACCCACGGTGGAGTTCCCCCCACGCTCAGTTAGCAACCGAGTGCTTTCGGCCTCTCAGCCACGCCTCCGTAGGGTCGGTTTATCTGTGGCCGCTGGGTGAGACAAGTCGAAAAATGTCGATATCTCGAAAAGTAGTGTCGCCACGCCGCACTGAAAATGGGGCAGCAAAAGTTTCTGTTCCGGGCGCTATGGGGCCATGATCCGGCCCCCGACTTCAGGGCTGCGCCCAATGAAGATATAAAAAACTCCATGTCACCCCAGAAATCTGAACCATCGCCCTTCATCATTTCAAATCAAACCCCACCCGCCTGGCCGTCAAAACCGTTCGTCGCGGTACACCTCACGGCCCTTGAACAGCGTCAGCAACACTTGGGTTTTGCCGATGTCATAGGGCGCGCAGGTCAGGATATCGCGGTCCAGCACAACCAGATCGGCGCTGAACCCCGGCAGCAGCCGTCCGGTAAAATCACCCCGCCAACAGGTCTCGGCGGCGTGGGCGGTATAGCCAAGCACGGCTTCGGCCACGGTCAGCCTTTCGGCCGCAAAGAACGGCGCGCAGTTCGCATTCCCCGGTGGCTGGCGGGTGACGGCGGTTTCGATAATCTCGAACGGGTTCAGCGTTGTCACCGGCCAATCCGACGAAAGACAATACCGCGCGCCCGCATCCAGCATCTGCCGGAACGCATAGACCAGTGGCGCGCGCGCCTCGCCCACCATCGCCAACGTCGGGTCGGGCACGCCCGGATCCCACTGCGCCCAAAGCGGCTGAATATTTGCCGTCACTCCCAAGCGGCCCAAACGGGCGAAGTCGTCCTGGTGCATCATTTGCAGATGCGCCAGTTGATGCCTTGCAGGCCAACTACCGTTTGCCGCCCGTGCAGCGGCAAAACCATCCAGCGCCGCCCTGACCGCACCATCGCCAATCACATGCACATGGATCTGGAACCGTGCCGCATCCAGTGCCGTAAACAATTCTGCAATCTTTTCGGGCGCATACATCAAGGCCGCATTGCCACCTCTGGCATCGGCATAGGGCTCGATCATCACGCCCGTACGGTTTTCTAGCACCCCATCGAAAAAGAACTTGGCCGATTGCACCCAGAAATCCGGTCCCGGATGGGCTGTCCGCACCCGGCTTAGCCGCGCGATCACCGACGCCGCCGTATCTTCGGGATAGGTCGCGGCCGCCCCCGATACCCGCAACGTCAGATCGCCCGCCCGCGCAAGCGCCCCATAGGCCGCCAGATGCTGATCCTTGATATGTGGGTCCAAAACGCCGGTAATGCCGTGGCGGTTGGCATGGGCCTGCCCCGCCCGCAGCCCGTTCAGATAGGTGGCATCGGTGATCGGCGGCAACTTGGGCCGCACCCAATAAATCGCGTCCTCGTGCAGCATCCCCGTCGGATTTCCCGCCACATCAAGCACAAAATGCCCGTTCAGCGGGTCTGCCACCCCGCGCGCAACCCCCGCCAGCCGCATCGCCACCGTGTTGATGCAGGCATTGTGATAGCTGCTGTCGAACACAATACAGGGCCGGTCCGGCACCACGGCATCCAGCACCGCCGCCGTCAGATTGTCATCGCCGAAAAAGCCCGCCTGCCAACCCGCCCCCATCACCAACGGCATGTCCACCCGCGCCGCGTGATCGCGCAGACGCGCCTGCAACGTGGCAACCGAGGTCACGTCCCACAGCGCCGCCGAGGCGATCAGATCGGTGCCGCCATCCATCAGATGTACATGCGCATCCTGCAACCCCGGCAATACCAGCCGCCCGCCCGCGTCGATCACGCGGGTGTCAGGCCCCGCCATCGCCTGCATCTCCGCCGATGTCCCCAACGCCAGCAGCCGCCCGCCACCAATCGCCAAAGCCGGCACATGTGGCAGACTTGGGTCCATCGTCCGGATATTGGCGTTGATCAAGATCAGATCAGGGGCCATCACGGCTCCAGCCTCAGGGCTTCCAGTGCCGCCCAATCGGCTGCCGGTATCACATGGGCAGGTGCGCTTGGGTCGGCGGTCCAGCCATAAAGGCACAAAAACGGCACCGGCCCCACCTTGGTCATATGCGGCGCATCGGGGTCGTTCCATACCGGCACATGCGCGGGCTTTATCACCAGCGGCGTGCCGACGCCAAAACGCCAGCCATGCGGCCCGCTCAAAGGCATGTAAAGCTCGGGTGCCTTGTGATGATGGTCGCGGTAAAGCACATGCGGAGCGATCAAAAACAACCCGAAATCAAAGCCTTCCGCCTTGATCGGCCCCTCTTGCCCCACCACAATGCAATAGGCATTGCCCGACAGAAAGCCCTGACCAATTTCCGCAGGCGGATAGCCGTCATACGTCGCCCAGCCCAGATGCGGCACCGCCGCCGCAATCGCCGCCGCCAGCGCCGGATGGGTGGCAAACAGCGGCTGCAACGCCGGCCCCAGATGCTCTGTCAGCACAGCATTGGGC
>JBAVTI010000357.1:0-7119 GCA_049696055.1 Paracoccaceae bacterium
GGGTAACGACATCCTTACCGTGCGCGCCAACAGACTGGGAAGCAATCTGGTGTATTATCTGGAGGTGACAAAGGCCTCATGAACCGTCTCGCCCTTCTCATCACTTGCCTCGCCTCTCCCGCATGTGTTGCCCTTGCCCTTGGGGCAGGGGCGGCGTCGGCCGACACCTACGATGACGCCGACATCACGGTGACCACCTACACCGTCGATGGTGAAACCCTTGGCGATATCGAAACCCAAATGACCGCCGAAGGCCCGCAGGGCTTTTGGGCCTATACCACTTGGACCGTCAACTGGAACGATGCCTGCGAAACCACCGTAAACGCCGCGATCACCCTGCCGGAACTGGCCGAAGATACCGCTCTGTCTGACGCCGATGCCGAAGAATTTGCCCGGATGCGCGCGGCGCTGGAAGCCCACGAATTGCAGCACGTCGAAATCGGCCTTGCCTATGCTGCCGAAACCGAAGCCCAAGGCTGCCCGACCGCATTTGAGCCGATCTTGGACACTTTTCTGGCCGATGAACGCGCCTTTGATGCCGAAACCGAACATGGACGCACGCAAGGCGTCTATCTGACCGCCGATTGACCGAAGCCCGATCCTGCAAGGAACACCACCGCAATGCGCAACATCCTGACTGCCCTGTCGCTGATCACCCCCCTGCTTGCAGGGGCTGCGGCTGCGCAAGATGCTGATCCCATCGGTCAGTTGGTCGAAGGCTATCTGACCTGTTTCGCCACGGCGGGCGATGTCGAGATGGCGGTTTCCACCTTCTCATCCCAAGGTTGGGTCAAAGGCGACGGCGAAGATGGCCTGATCTATCTGCACCCCGGCGCGGGCGACGCCACCTTTGTCTACCTGGCCGACGATGGCAGCTTTTGCCATGTCGAAAGCACATCCGTTGACAGCGCCACCGCCTCCGAGGTGCTGGCAACCGCGCTTGAAACTGCAGGCGTCACCGACATCGAATACAACAAAGACGAAATGGGCTGCACCCAGCTTGGCTACGGCGACGGCATGACCGCCACCATCACCTCAGGTGGTAACGATCCCACCTGTGGCTCTGATACCGACAGCGGCGTGCGCTTCGCCTTTGCTGCCACAGAATAACCGATGGGCCGGGGCAACCCGGCTTTGACCCTACACCTACCCCCACGGCCGATGTCTCGCCCCGAAATGGCGGACAGACCGCCACAAATGCAAAGGCAATGCCCCGTGTCCCTGTTCCCGATCAAGAGTGCGTTCTTTGCCTTGGCCAGCCTTGTGCTGCTGCCCCTGCAGGCCAATGCCGCCGATCCAGCCTTGCTGGAAAAGGCCGCCGAAATGGCCGGTATCTGCGCCCAATACATGCCAGACGTCAAAGCCGCCAAAGCTGCTTTCAAGGCCGCCGGTTTGCGCTCCGAAGGCGGCGAAGGCGAATTACACATCTTCTCGTTTGAAGATCGCCGGGTTTTCGCCGCCATCACGGTTGTCAGCGCAGCCAAGCCCAGATGCATGATTGCCGTTAGCAAAATGACGCCCGCCGAGGCCAAGAAACTGGCGCAGGTCTGGGTCAAACCGGCGAATGCCAAACCGATCACGCTTGAAGATCCGACCGTTGCTGCGGCCTGGTTGGGCAAATTCAAGGGTGGCCCCATCGTTATTGTTGCCGTGAACAATATCGAACTCAACATCATGCGCGGTGCGGCGATCATCGCCCTTTCGGCGAAATGAAAGATTGGTTCTGACCATGTCTATCTGCGGCCCATCCCTTGCCACCTTGACGCCTCGTTCGCGGATCGTGCCGCTTTGCGCTGCGGCCAAAACCTCTGAGGTCTCAAAGCACGCGGATTGCGCCACGATCATTGCCAAAGCCGATGCCCGCCGCGTCGATGTCACCTTTGGCAATGCGCCAGTCACCCCCACCGGCACAGACGGCGGCCCCTTGGTGGCCTCTGTCGCTGCCCAGAATTCCACGCTGATCCTCTCGACCAGCGGCAACCACCCGACGTGCGACGTAACCGCCGACAGCCGCGCCTTAATCACCATACCCGATCGTTCATAGTATCCCCGACACCCAACGACAGCGCCCGCGGTTGCCCCAACCAACGGCCAAAAGGAGGCCCAGATGGCCGTACTCGTAGACGAAAACACCCTGCTGATCTGCCAAGGCTTCACCGGCAGCCAAGGCACCTTCCACTCCGAACAGGCCATTGCCTACGGCACCAAAATGGTCGGCGGTGTCACACCGGGCAAAGGTGGCAGCAGCCATCTTAACCTGCCGGTATTCAATTCGGTGCATGAAGCCCGTGCCATGACCCATGCCAATGCCACCGTGATCTATGTCCCACCGCCGTTTGCTGCCGACAGCATCCTCGAGGCGATCGACGCCGAGATGGAGCTGATCGTTTGCATCACCGAAGGCATTCCCGTGCTGGACATGATGAAGGTCAAGCGCGCGCTCGAAGGCTCGAAATCCCGCCTGATCGGGCCAAACTGCCCCGGCGTCATCACCCCTGACGCCTGCAAGATCGGCATCATGCCCGGCCACATCCACCGTCGCGGCTCCGTCGGCGTAGTGTCGCGTTCCGGCACCCTGACCTATGAGGCCGTCAAACAAACCTCGGATCTCGGCCTTGGCCAATCCACCGCCGTCGGCATCGGCGGCGACCCGATCAAGGGTTCGGAACACATTGATATCCTGGAATTGTTCCTGGCAGACCCCGAAACCCATTCGATTATCATGATCGGTGAAATCGGCGGTGCCGCCGAAGAAGACGCCGCACAATTCCTTGCGGATGAGCGTAAAGCCGGCCGCTGGAAACCCACCGCAGGCTTCATCGCCGGCCGCACCGCCCCCGCAGGGCGCCGCATGGGCCACGCTGGCGCGATTGTGTCAGGCGGCAAAGGCGACGCAGAATCCAAGATCGAGGCGATGAAACGCGCCGGTATCGTGGTGGCCGAAAGCCCCGCGCACCTGGGCGAAGCCGTGATGAAGGCGATTGGCAAGTAAGCAACCATTTTCCCGCGCCGTCACCGAATGGCGCGGGTTTTCCAACAGTCAGGTGCAGCAATGACCGAACAAACCCCCAACGATCAGTTCAACGCCACCGGCTTCATGGATGGCACCAACGCCGATTACATCGACCAGCTTCAGGCGCGTTATGCGTCTGATCCGGGTTCGGTCGATGAAGGCTGGGCCGCCTATTTCAAATCCCTGGGCGATAGCGAACTTGATGCCAAACGCGCCGCCGCCGGGCCATCTTGGGCGCGCGCCGATTGGCCGCCGCAACCGCTTGATGATCTGACTTCGGCGCTGACCGGCGAATGGCCCGCAGCGGCCCCCGCCAAAGACGCCCGCGCCGCCGCCACCAAAATCGCCGCCAAAGCAGCGGATATGGGCGTGCCTGTCACGGACGAGCAGATCAAACGCGCCGTGCTGGACAGCATCCGCGCCATCATGATCATCCGCGCCTACCGCATCCGCGGCCACCTTGCCGCTGACCTTGATCCGCTGGGCATCACCGAACGCGGCAGCCACCCGGAACTTGATCCCAAATCCTACGGCTTTGCCGATGCCGACATGGATCGCCCGATCTTCATCGACAACGTTCTGGGCCTGCAACACGCCTCGATGCGCCAGATCATCGAGATCGTTAACCGCACCTATTGCGGCACCTTCGCGCTGCAATACATGCACATTTCCGATCCCGAACAGGCCGCTTGGCTGAAAGAACGCATCGAGGGCTACGGCAAGGAAATTCAGTTCACCCGCGAAGGCCGCAAGGCCATTCTCAATAAGCTGGTCGAGGCTGAAGGCTATGAAAAATTCCTTCACGTCAAATACATGGGCACCAAGCGCTTTGGTCTGGATGGCGCGGAATCCCTGATCCCGGCGATGGAACAGATCATCAAACGCGGCGGTAATCTGGGCGTCAAGGATATCGTCATCGGCATGCCGCACCGGGGCCGCTTGTCGGTGCTGGCCAACGTGATGATGAAACCCTACCGCGCGATTTTCAACGAATTTCAGGGTGGCAGCTTCAAACCCGAAGATGTCGATGGTTCGGGCGATGTGAAATATCACCTCGGCGCCAGTTCCGACCGCACTTTTGACGGCAATACCGTCCACCTGTCGCTGACTGCCAACCCCAGCCACCTCGAGGCGGTAAACCCGGTGGTCTTGGGCAAAGTGCGCGCCAAACAAGATCAGCTTGGCGATACCGAACGCACTCAGGTGCTGCCGGTCTTGCTGCACGGCGATGCGGCCTTTGCGGGCCAGGGCGTGGTTGCCGAAGGCTTTGGCCTGTCCGGCCTCAAGGGTCACCGCACCGGCGGCACCATCCATATCATCGTCAACAACCAGATCGGCTTTACCACCGCTCCCAGCTTTAGCCGCTCCAGCCCCTATCCCACCGACATCGCCCTGATGGTCGAAGCGCCGATTTTCCACGTCAACGGCGATGACCCCGAGGCCGTGGTGCATGCCGCCCGTGTGGCCACCGAATACCGTCAGACATTTCACAAAGACGTGGTTCTCGACATCTTCTGCTATCGACGCTTTGGCCATAACGAAGGCGACGAGCCGATGTTCACCAACCCGGCGATGTACACCCGCATCAAGCGCCAAAAAACCACGCTGCAACTTTACACCGAGCGTCTGGTGAAAGATGGCCTGATCCCCGAAGGCGAGATCGAAGACATGAAGGCGGCGTTCCAAGCCCGCCTGAATGAGGAATTCGAGGCTGGCAAGGATTACAAACCCAACAAGGCGGATTGGCTGGATGGCCGCTGGAAGCATATGGGGAAGAAAGACCTCGAGAATTATCAGGTCGGCCAAACCTCGATCAAGCCCGAAACCATGGCCGAGGTTGGCACGGGCCTGACCCGGGTTCCCGATGGATTTGATCTGCACAAAACTGTTGGCCGCCAACTCGAGGCCAAGGCCAAAATGTTCGAAACCGGCAAGGGTTTCGATTGGGCAACCGCCGAAGCGCTGGCTTTTGGTTCGCTTGTCACCGAAGGCTTCCCGGTTCGCCTGTCGGGCCAGGACTGCACCCGTGGCACATTCAGCCAACGTCACTCGGCTTTCGTCGATCAATCCACCGAAGAACGCCACTACCCGCTGAACCATATCCGCGCCGGTCAAGCGCGTTATGAGGTCATCGATTCCATGCTGTCGGAATACGCGGTCCTCGGCTTTGAATACGGCTATTCGCTGTCGGAACCCAACTGCCTGACGATGTGGGAAGCCCAGTTTGGCGATTTCGCAAACGGCGCGCAGATCATGTTCGATCAGTTTATCAATTCGGGCGAAAGCAAATGGCTCAGGATGTCGGGCCTCGTGTGCCTGCTGCCGCACGGCTTTGAAGGGCAGGGGCCGGAGCATTCCTCGGCCCGTCTGGAACGCTTCCTGCAAAACTCGGCGCACGATAACTGGATCGTCGCCAACTGCTCGACGCCCGCCAACTACTTCCACATTCTGCGCCGCCAGATCCACCGTGATTTCCGCAAACCGCTGATCCTGATGACGCCGAAATCGCTGCTGCGCCACCCGGTGTGCGTCTCGACCGCCGATGATTTCACCACCGGTTCCAGCTTCCACCGCGTGCTGTGGGATGATGCGCAAAAGGGCAGCTCTACCCTTGCGCTGAAACCCGATGCAGCGATCAAACGCGTCGTGCTGTGCTCTGGCAAGGTCTACTTTGACCTGCTGGCCGAACGCGATGCCCGCGGCCTTGACGACGTTTACCTGTTGCGCGTCGAACAGCTCTATCCGGTGCCCACCAAATCGCTGATCGCCGAACTGACGCGCTTTAAAGACGCCGAAATCGTCTGGTGTCAGGAAGAACCGAAAAATCAAGGCGCCTGGTCGTTCATCGAGCCGAACCTTGAATGGGTTCTGGGTCAGGTCGGCACCAAACACCCCCGCGCGAAATATGCGGGCCGCAACGCCTCTGCCTCGCCCGCCACCGGTCTCGCCTCGCGCCACAAGGCCGAACAGACCGCTCTGGTGAACGAAGCTCTGACGGTTGGGGGCTAAGATGGCCACCGAAGTCAGGGTTCCCACGCTCGGCGAAAGCGTCACCGAGGCGACCGTTGCCACCTGGTTCAAAAAACTGGGTGACCTCGTCGCCGTCGATGAAATGCTGTGCGAGCTGGAAACCGACAAAGTCACGGTCGAGGTGCCAAGCCCCATCGCGGGCCGCCTCGTCGAAATCGTCGCACCAGAGGGGGCAACCGTTGGCGTTGCCGCCCTTTTGGCGCAAATCGGTGAAGCAGGTGCTTTGCCGGAAACCATCAAAAAAACCGCAGGCACCGCCAGCGTAAACGAGGGCAAGAAAATGGATGTCATGGTCCCCGCTCTGGGCGAAAGCGTCTCGGAAGCAACCGTATCGACTTGGTTCAAAAAGGTCGGTGATACCGTCGCACAAGACGAAATGCTGTGCGAACTGGAAACCGACAAGGTCTCGGTCGAGGTTCCCGCGCCGATGGCAGGCGTGTTGACCGAGATTTTGGCACCCGAAGGCACCACCGTCGCCGCCAGCGCCAAACTCGGCACCATTGTGGCGGGCGAAGGTAAATCCGCCCCCGCCCCGGCTGTCGCCAGCACCCCCGGCGAACAGGTGCCCACCGCAGGCCCCACCGAAATGCAGCCCCGCGCTGATCGCCCCGCAAAGGATGTCGAAGACGCGCCATCCGCCAAAAAAGCCATGGCCGAAGCCGGTATTTCGCGTGACGCCGTCACCGCCACTGGCCGCGATGGCCGCGTGATGAAAGAAGATGTCGCCAAAGCGGCCACCGTCGGTGCCGCCGTCGCCGCCGCCCCGGTTGCCATTCCCGCGATGCCGCGCGCGCCGGTTCCCGCCGACGATGCCGCCCGCGAAGAGCGTGTCAAAATGACCCGCCTGCGCCAGACCATCGCCCGCCGCCTGAAAGACGCGCAACACACCGCCGCCATGCTGACCACCTATAACGAGGTCGACATGTCCGGCATTATGGAGCTGCGCAATACCTTCAAGGACACCTTTGAGAAGAAACACGGCGTCAAACTTGGCTTCATGTCGTTCTTCGTCAAAGCCTGCACCCATGCTTTGAAAGAAATCCCGGAAGTGAACGCCGAGATTGATGGGCAGGATG
>JBAVTI010000358.1:0-6387 GCA_049696055.1 Paracoccaceae bacterium
TTTGATCGACTGGCCAGAAGGGCAAGCCCCGTCAATCCGCCAAACATGGGTTTCAGGCAACCTTGCCTATGCCGGGGTACCGACAAAAGCCGCGCGGCAGAATTTACCCCGCCTGGATTAACCCCGCCTGGATTTGCCCAAAGGGCAACGGGGTGCAGGCAAAGCCGGGCCCTCAGGGTTATCTTTTTCTGTTGGGAACAACGCCAAAAGAGTTTTTCAAGAACGGCGCTCACCCCGCCCCTTCGGTGGACGCAGGGTTCGCCTTGGTCGATGCTTTTGAACCACCGGCTTGTTTGTTCTTCACGGACAGGGATCAACCAAAGCAAGATCAACTCACGCATCACCATCGCCTTCCACCGCTTCAAGCAAAACCGACGCAGACTGTCGTCATACAGACCTCAGATCCCGATCAACAGAATCAGAACCACTGACCGGGTTCCATCAAACCCAAATCCATCAGTTGTTGCGAATCCCACTGGAACTCGGTCGAGTTGTGCCAGCGGAAATTCTGGATATCGAACTTCGATCCGGGGTTGGTTTTAAGCGCCTTGGCGGTGCGAAACGAACAAACGGCGGCGGTCAGATTGTGGTGCCACGGGCAGGCGTAGGTGTTGTATTCCTCGTCCGAAAAGGTGAAATCCGGGCGTAAGATCAACCCCTTCTTGGCACGAAACAACGAGATCCTGTCGATCTTGCGTTTGGTGTAGGTCACATATTCCTCAAACCGCCACCGCAAGCCGCCATAGAAATCCAGCTGACGCTCCTTGGGCGCATAGCCCTTGGCCGGGTCTTCGCGGCCCAACGCGTAATACCCCGACCGATCCAGATGCGCGTCTTCCAGTGAGACGGCGTTGGGAAAGCGGTCAAGATCGCCCGCATAAAGATCAATGACATAGGTCAGCATCGCCTCGCGGCGTTCTTCGGTGTGAAACGACAGCATGTCGGCGATCTTGCGCTGTTCGCAAAACGGAAAGAACAGGTATTCGGCGTTGTAACAGTAGTAAATCCAGATCCCCGGCACGGCCGCCGCATTGATTTTGGTCACCGCCTCCATCATCGCATTGTCGGCATGCACGTCGAAATCAATCCGGTGCACCTTCGCCTCGACATCCGCCGGCAAACCAATTTCGGCAGGCGCAAACAGCAACACCGCGCGAAACCCCGCCTCCAGATGGTGCCGCAGGGTGGTATCCACCTCGACATCATCTTCCGCCATGATCAACGCCACCGGCCCCTTTGCCAGCAACGCTTTGTTGGTGTTCACAAACTCGGGTATTCCGCCGTATCGCATCCGCCTGCCCGCACCTTTTTACTGCCCGACTGTTTTCCCACAGTTGAGGTTAACGAACTCTATAATGCAAGCTTTGCTCCCCTCATAGGGTGCGCAGCGTTGCCCTTGGGGGGGGATTTCTTTATAGGCCATGGCTTAGCAGGCAAGAGGAATGCGATGTCAGAGGCCAAAAAGCTGTTCATCAAGACCTACGGGTGCCAGATGAACGTCTACGATTCTGAACGCATGGCCGAGGCGATGGGCGCAGATGGCTATGTCACCACCGATGTGGTCGAAGATGCCGACATGGTGCTGATCAATACCTGCCACATCCGCGAAAAGGCTTCGGAAAAACTGTTCTCTGATCTCGGTCGCCTGCGCCCGCTGAAAGCCGCCAACCCCAATCTCAAGATCGGCGTGGCGGGTTGCGTGGCCCAGGCCGAGGGTGCCGAAATTCTGCGCCGCATGCCGGTGGTTGATCTGGTGGTGGGCCCGCAAAGCTATCACCGCCTGCCCGAAATGGCGCGTGCCGCAGGCAATGGCGTCACCCGGATCGACACCGATTTCCCGCTGGAAGACAAATTCGACCACCTGCCCGAACGCAAATCCCTGCGCGGACCGCAGGCCTTCCTGACCGTGCAGGAAGGCTGCGACAAGTTTTGCGCCTTTTGCGTGGTGCCCTATACCCGCGGCGCCGAAGTCAGCCGCCCCCCGTCAAGACTGCTGGCCGAGGCGCGCAATCTGGTGCAGCGCGGGGTGCGCGATATCACCCTGCTGGGGCAGAACGTCAATGCCTATCACAGTCAGGAAAGCGGCCAATGGGGCCTTGCCCGGCTGATCCGCGAACTGGCAAAAATCGACGGTCTCGCGCGCATCCGCTACATGACCTCGCACCCCAACGACATGGAAGACGACCTGATCGCCGCCCATGGCGATCTGCCGCACCTGATGCCCTATCTGCATCTGCCGGTGCAATCGGGGTCAGACCGCATCCTCAAGGCGATGAACCGCAAACACACCGCCGAGCAATACCTGCGCCTGATCGAACGCTTTCGCAAAGCCCGCCCCGATATCCTTGTCACCTCGGATTTCATCGTCGGCTTTCCGGGGGAATCGGATGCCGATTTCGAGGCGACCCTAAGCCTGATCCGCCAAGTGGGCTATGGCATGGCCTATACGTTCAAATATTCCTCCCGCCCCGGAACCCCGGCCGCCGAAAAGCCCGACGTGCCAACCGACGTGGCCGATGCGCGCCTGCACATTTTGCAGGCAGTGCTCACCGGCCAACAGCGGGCAGCACAAGACGCCATGGTGGGGCGCGATGTCACGGTGCTTTACGAAAAACCGGGCCGGATGCCGGGGCAAATGGTAGGCAAATCCGAACACCTGCATGCGGTGCATGTCACTGATCCCAAAGGCCAAGTCGGCGATCTGGTAAAGGTGCGCATTACAGCGTCGTCCAGCAACTCGCTGGCGGGCACGCCTTTGCCGGTTTCAGACATCGTTTCCATCTGATTTTCAATTCCCCCAAAGACCGGATTTTTGGCGCGAGACACGCAACAATTAGTTGTCACGCGCCTGCAAACCGCATAGATTTTGCTTTACAACAGACTTTAGTCTGGGCATTTCTGAATTCAATCGACTGGTAAATTTGTATAAAAAGGGGGCTGCCGCTGTGGATCGTTTTTCCAAAGCTGTGCGGATGATCTTGGGGGGGCTGGCACTTTGTGTTGGCCTGTCTGCGGGCGCGACGATTGTTGCCGCGCAAGAAGGCCCAACGATCGCCGGCAAAATCGAATGGGGTATCTGGGTTGACGACGATGGCTGCCAGCATTGGTGGGCAGACGGCGGACTCGAAGGCTATATGCTTGATCGTGTAAACCCAAAGAATGGCAAACCGGTCTGCATGAAGCGCAATACCTGTCTGGTGGAAAACACTGACACCTTGTTTGCCACCGACAGCGCCAAGCTGACGTCGCATGGCCGGTCGTATCTGACCCAGTTCTTCCAGCAGTCCGGGGCCTTTGGCTATGCCGTTTACGGCCATACCGACAGCCGTGCCTCGCAAGAATACAACGACAGCCTGTCACAACGCCGCGCCAAGGCCGTGGCGGATGTGGCAAGATCCACAGGCGCTGTCGTGGAACGTGAAATTGGTTATGGCGAACGCTCGCCGATCGCATCGAACGGCACCGCTGCTGGCATGCAGCGCAATCGCCGCGTCGAAGTTGTTTGCTACAGGTGGTGACAGACATGACCAAACGTATCCTCTCAGGCTCTGCCCTGTTGATTGCCACGCTCCTTAGTGGCTGCATCGAAGGTGTCGGCCCCTATACGCAAAGCCCCGATACGGTGATCGCCACCGCGCAGGACGGTGGCCGTGACAGCGGCGTTCTCGCCTCTGGCGGCGGTGCCATTGCCTATGATCCTGACGGCTGCCAAGGCTGGATTTTGGATGACGGCGTAGAAGGCTATTCCGGCCGCCGGTTCGACCCGGTATCGGGTCTGCCGATCTGCAACAACAAATATCCGCCGGGAACGGTGCTGCGTAATTATCAGACCAATACCGAAGGCATCGCCGACTATGTTCCGCGTCCGGCACGCGTGACGAATTGATCGGGAAATCCCCATACCAGACCAAGAAGGGCCACAGTGAAAACTGTGGCCTTTTTCTTTTGCCTCAGGAATTGCCTTATTTTCAGGCAGTCGCACGTTTCACGATTTCCTGTCTTGTTCCTGTAATCAAACCGTCCCACACTTTCCTCATAACCCTGCAACCATAAAGGAATCACCCTTGGGCATCAGCGCGCTGACCCCCCCGACTCGCCCCGAAGATGTTGTTGAAACGCTTCTGGAATTTCCCGATAACCGATTGCTTATCGAACTTTGCGGCGAGTTTGACCGCAACCTTTCGCAGGTCGAACACCAGATGGGGGTGCATATATTGCGGCGCGGCAATCGCCTTGCAGTGATTGGCGACATGGGGTCACGGGAACAGGCGGCGGCGGTGTTGCGCGGGCTTTATGCGCGGCTCGAGGCGGGTCGCGGCGTGGCCGCAGGCGATATCGACGGGGCCATTCGCATGGGCCGTCCGATGCCGGACCGCGCCTTGGTGGGCGTTGAACAGATCGAGATGTTCACCCCCGGCAATGTCGAGTTGCGCACCCGCAAGAAACCCGTCGAACCCCGGACCGAGGCGCAAAAGAACTATGTCGCCAACCTCTTTGCCAATGAACTTGGCTTTGGTATCGGTCCTGCGGGCACCGGTAAAACCTATCTTGCGGTGGCCGTTGGTGTGACGATGTTCATCGGCGGCATGGTTGATAAGATCATCCTGTCACGCCCCGCGGTCGAGGCGGGCGAACGGCTTGGCTTTCTGCCCGGCGACATGAAGGAAAAGATCGACCCCTACATGCAGCCGCTTTACGACGCGCTGAATGATTTCCTGCCGCAAAAACAGCTCGCCAAACTGATGGAGGACAAGCGCATCGAAATCGCGCCGCTGGCCTTCATGCGTGGCCGCACCCTGTCCAATGCCTTTGTGGTGCTGGATGAGGCGCAGAATGCCACCACCATGCAAATGAAGATGTTCCTGACCCGTCTTGGCGAAGGCTCGCGCATGGTGATCACCTGTGATCGCACGCAGGTCGATTTGCCGCGCGGCACTGCCAGCGGTCTTGCAGATGCCGAACGCATCCTCAAGGGCGTCAAAGGCGCCAGCTTCAACTACTTCACCTCCAAGGATGTGGTGCGTCACCCGCTTGTCGCCCGCATCATCGAGGCGTATGAAGCCGACGATGGAGCCTCTGGTTGACACCCTGATCGAAGACCCGCGCTGGGAGCAAGGCTTTGCCCTTGCCCCCTGCGCGGAACGGGCGGCGACGGCAACACTCGCCGCCTTGGGTCTTTCGACGCCCGGATTTTCGCTTTGCCTGATGGGCTGCGACGATGCCCGCATCGCGGCCCTCAACGCCGAATACCGCTCCAAGGATCAAGCCACCAATGTGCTTAGCTGGCCTTCCGAAGACCGTGCCGCCGAATTCACCGGCGAGGCCCCGGCCCTGCCCCATCCCGGCCCCGCCGATGATCCCGAAAACCTTGGCGATATCGCCATCGCCTACCAGACCTGCCAGCGCGAAGCGACCGACCAAGGCAAGCCATTTGATGCTCATGTCACCCACCTGATCGTGCATGCGCTCTTGCATCTGTTGGGTTATGATCACATTGACGAAGAAGATGCGGAATTGATGGAGGCAACCGAGGTGCGCATACTTGCCAGCCTTGGGGTTGCTGACCCATATTTGTGAGGCACCCTGCCCCGCAGGGGTGTGATTTGGAAAAGGACCGATGGGCAGTAGCAGCGACGGATCTCCTGCAGCGCAAGGCGCGCAGGATTTGAATGACGAACCTCCCGAACCCGGGCAACGCAGCTTTTTTGGCCGCATTTTCGACAAGCTAAGCCCGCCCGACGCAAACGGCGATGCCAGTGCGACGCCCACCGCCAACATGGCGCAGTCCCCGGTCATCGCCACCTCGCATGGCATGGCCAACCTGCGCCGCTTGCGGGTGGATGACGTCTGCATCCCCAAGGTCGAGATTGCCGCGGTGCCGCTCGATATCGGCAAGGATGAACTGGTCGAGGCGTTTCGCAAACACGGCTATTCCCGCCTGCCGGTCTACAAGGATACGCTCGATCACCCGCAAGGTCTGGTGCTGCTGAAAGACCTAGCCCTGCAACATGGCTTTGGCGCCTCGGGCCGCTTTAGCCTGCGCAAGTTACTGCGCCCATTGCTTTACGCGCCACCGTCAATGCCGGTGGGCGTCTTGCTGCAAAAGATGCAGAAAGACCGGGTTCACATGGCCCTGGTCATCGACGAATACGGTGGCGTCGATGGGCTTGTCACCATTGAAGACCTGATCGAAACCGTCATCGGCGAGATCGAGGATGAACACGACGAAGAAGAAGGCGCCTTGTGGAAAGAAGAAAAGCCCGGCGTTTTTCTGGTGCAACCCAATACTCCGCTGGAAGAATTCGAGGCCGCAATCGGCGTCGTGCTGCGCACCGGCGACGATGACGCCGAAATTGATACCGTCGGTGGCATCGTGTTGCTGCGCAC
>JBAVTI010000359.1:0-1742 GCA_049696055.1 Paracoccaceae bacterium
GGCCAACCCGGCAGAACCCGCGGCGGTGACCCAATTTCAAACCATGGCTTTGCTGCACCTTGCGGCCACCGCTGCCGATCTGCCGGTGCCGCGCGTGGTGCATACCCTATCAGGGGCCACCGAGGTAGGGCTGCCAAACGGCATCTTGCGGCTGCTTACCTATGTCGAAGGCACCCCTTTGCACAGCGCGCAGCCCACGGCGGCCCAGCGTCGGTCGATGGCCAGAATGGGGGCCAGCCTTGCCCGCGCCCTGCGCGATTTCCATCACCCCGCCGCTGATCACGACCTGTTGTGGGATATCAAACAAGCCGCCCGCTTGCGCAGCCTCATGCCCAGCATCGCCGATCCTGCCCTGCAATCGCTGGCCCGCCGCTGCCTTGATACCTTCGACGCCGATGTCGCCCCACAGCTGCAATCGCTGCGTTGGCAAGTGGTCCATAACGACCTCAATCCTCATAACGTGCTGGTCGATCCCACCGATGCAGACCGCATCTCGGGCGTGCTGGATTTTGGCGATATGGTCCACACCCCGCTGATCTGCGACGTGGCGGTTGCGGCGTCCTATCAGATCGACCGCGATAACCCCCTGCAATCGCTGATAGATTTCGCGGCCGCATGGCACAGCGCCGACCCGCTTTACCCAGCCGAGCTTGACCAGCTGTTTGATCTTGTCGCCACACGCATGGTCACCACAATCGCCATCACCAGTTGGCGCGCCAGCCGCTACCCCGAAAACGCCCCCTACATCCTGCGCAATTTTCCGTCGGCAAAAGCCGGCCTCGAGGCCTTCGCCAACCTGCCGCGTGCCGCCGTCCTCCACGCCCTCAAAGCCACCTGCCGATAAGGATCCGCTATGAAAACCGATGATACCATGGTCAACGCCTATGTCCCCGGTGCAGCACATCAATCGAACGCCGAGGCCGCTTTGATCGACCGCCGCCGCGCTCTGCTTGGCCCTGCCTACCGGCTGTTTTACGCCAACCCGGTGCATCTGGTGCGCGGCAGTGGCGTCTGGCTTTACGATAAAGACGACAACGCCTACCTCGACACCTATAACAACGTCGCCAGCGTCGGA
Organism: Paracoccaceae bacterium; assembly: GCA_049696055.1. Classification (GTDB taxonomy): domain Bacteria; phylum Pseudomonadota; class Alphaproteobacteria; order Rhodobacterales; family Rhodobacteraceae; genus JBAVTI01. Next base: position 1,076 of record JBAVTI010000359.1, read on the forward strand.
CATTGCCACCCCCACGTCATCGCCGCCACCGCGCGTCAATCGGCCCTGCTGTCCGGCCACACCCGCTACCTGCACGACACCGTGCTGGATTATGCCGAGAAATTGCTGGCCACCTTTCCCGCCGATCTGTCGCACCTCATGTTCACCTGCACCGGCTCCGAGGCGAACGATCTGGCGCTGCGCATTGCCCAAGCGCATACCGGCGGCACCGGCTTTATCGTCACCGAAAATGCCTACCACGGCGTCACGCTTGCGGTGGCGGGCCTGTCGCCCTCACTGGGTCAGGGCGTGGCCTTGGGCCAGCATGTCCGCACCGTGCCTGCCCCCGATCCGCACCACACCGGCGATGTTGCCGCCACTTTCACCGCTAATGTGCAGGCCGCCATTGATGATCTTATCCGCCACGGCATCCGCCCGGCGGGCCTGATCGTTGATACCATCTTTTCCTCGGATGGCGTGTTTTCCGCACCGGCGGGCTTTTTGCAGGGTGCCGTCGCCGCCATCCGCGCCGCAGGGGGGCTGTTTATTGCCGACGAAGTACAACCCGGCTTTGGCCGCTTGGGCGAAACCATGTGGGGCTTTCAACGCCACGCCGTCACCCCCGATATGGTCAGCTTGGGCAAACCGATGGGCAACGGCTACCCCGTCGCAGGCCTTGTCATCCAAC
>JBAVTI010000360.1:0-6546 GCA_049696055.1 Paracoccaceae bacterium
GTCACGACTACTGGAAGATCCGGCAATAGCGATGGTTTGGCTAGAAGGTGATCGGCTGCAGCACTTGCGGTTCGATCACCATTACCCCCGGTGGGAGACCGGCGCGCAACTCGTCGGCGTTCTGGGCCAGCAATGGGAAGGTGCGGTAATGGCAGGGTATCACGGTGCGGAAGTTGAAGTATTTGTTGGCGGCAAAGGCTGCGCGTTTCATATCCATGGTGAAATGCCCGCCTGCCGAGAGGATGCCAATGTCGGGTTGGTGGTATTCGCCCATCCATGCCATATCGGCCATAATATCTGTATCACCTGACAGATAAATCGTGTGGCCCTCGCCCGCGATCATAAAGCCGCCCTCTGAGCCTGCGTAGCGTGGCCCCGCGTCGGAACCAATTGACGACGAGTGACTGGCGTTGACCAAGGTGACCTTGGCACCTGAAAGGTTCACGGTCCCGCCTTTGTTGAAACCAATGCCGGTGATCCCTTCTGACGATTCCCACCAATTGATCAAATCGTAGATCCCGGCGATGGGAATTTCCTGCGCCTTGGAGATTGCCAGTGCATCGCCGGTATGGTCGCCGTGCGCGTGGGTCAGCAAAATATGGGTGGCACCGTAAGTGGCTTCGGCCTGGCGGCCATCGGGGAACATCGGGTTGCCGGTCAGCCAAGGGTCGACAAGCAGAATGGCCGCCTCAATTTCAATGCGAAAGCCAGAGTGGCCAAGCCAGGTGATTTTCATGGGAAAGCCTTTCTTTGGGTCGCACTTAGTGTAGCCCATAGAGTGTGAAAGGAAATGACAGTGGAGAATGATGGGCGGATTGGTGCAATGGAGGGCTGCGCCCATATGCTTGCAGCCCGCGTGTCGCGGGGATAAACGGGGACCAGATCTATGAAGGCCCCAGCGATAAGAGGTAAGCGATGTCCATCGACATTGAAACGGCGCGGCGAGTGGCAAAACTGGCGCGAATCCGGGTGGAAGAAACCGATTTGCCCGCGCTTGCGGGCGAGTTGTCGGGGATTTTGACCTTCATGGAGCAGCTTAACGAGGTGGATGTCACCGGAATCGAGCCGATGACTTCGGTCACGCCGATGCGGCTTGCCCGGCGGGCAGATGTCGTGACGGACGGCAATATTCAAGCGCAGGTGTTGGCCAATGCGCCGGATGCGCGCGAAGGTTTCTTTGCGGTTCCAAAGGTGGTGGAATGATGGGCGCGAATTCACTGACCATTTCGGCGGCGCGAGATGCGCTGCGCAAAGGTGATCTGACGGCTGTTGATTTGACGATGGCCTGTCTGACGGCGATTGATGCGGGCGATGGGTTGGGTGCGTTTGTTCACAAGACCCCTGAGATTGCACTTGATCAAGCACGGGCGGCCGATACGCGCTTGAAAGCGGGTGATGCGCCGTCGATGTGCGGCATTCCCTTGGGGATCAAGGATCTGTTTTGCACCAAGGGCGTGGCCTCTCAGGCCGGGTCTGACATTCTGCGCGGGTTCAAGCCGGAATACGAATCAACCGTGACCGCAAAGCTGTTTGGTGCCGGTGCGGTGATGCTGGGCAAGCTGAACATGGACGAGTTCGCCATGGGGTCGTCAAACGAAACCTCATGCTATGGCCCCGTAGTTAACCCTTGGCGGATTGACGACCGCGAGTTGACGCCGGGCGGATCATCGGGCGGATCGGCGGCGGCGGTGGCGGCGGACCTGTGTCTGGGTGCTACCGGCACTGATACTGGCGGCTCTATCCGTCAGCCTGCAGCGTTCACTGGGATCGTCGGGATCAAGCCAACCTATGGGCGCGTATCGCGTTGGGGTGTGGTGGCGTTTGCATCCAGTCTGGATCAAGCCGGCCCGATGACGAAATCGGTGCGCGATGCGGCGATTTTTCTGGGGGCGATGGCGGGACATGATGCCAAGGATTCGACCAGCGCCAACCTTGCGGTGCCGGATTTCGAGGCGGCGTTGACTGGCGATATTCGCGGCAAGAAAATTGGTATTCCGCGTGAATACCGGATGGACGGGATGCCCGCGGAAATTGAAAAGCTGTGGGCGGCTGGTACAGATATGCTGCGCGATGCGGGGGCCGAGATTGTTGATATTTCGTTGCCCCACACGAAATACGCGCTGCCGACCTATTACGTCGTGGCCCCGGCAGAAGCTTCATCCAACCTCGCGCGGTACGACGGGGTGCGCTATGGCCACCGTGCCAAACTGGCGCACGGCGATGGCATCACCGAGATGTATGAAAAGACCCGCGCCGAAGGTTTTGGCGCCGAAGTCAAGCGCCGGATCATGATCGGCACCTATGTGCTAAGTGCAGGTTTCTATGACGCTTACTACAATCGGGCGCGCAAAGTGCGGGCGTTGATCAAGCGTGATTTCGAGTTGGCGTTTGGCGCGGGCATAGACGCAATTCTGACCCCGGCCACGCCAAGTGCGGCGTTTGGTTTGGGTGAAATGGCAAATGCCGATCCGGTCGAAATGTACCTGAACGACGTGTTCACGGTGACAGTAAACCTTGCTGGACTACCGGGCATATCGGTTCCCGTGGGGCTGGATAGCCAAGGCCTGCCGCTGGGATTGCAGTTGATTGGGCGGCCTTGGGAAGAGGGCGATTTGCTTAATCACGCCTATGTTTTGGAGGCTGCGGCGGGCTTTGTGGCCAAGCCGCGAAAATGGTGGTAAAGCGCGTCTGAAACGCCTCACGGGAAGTCTGATGCCGATGCTGTTTTCCAAACATATCACTCTGGGTCTGGTTGCTTTTAGTCTTGTGGCTTGCACGTCTCGGGTGCCCGATTCTGGGGCCGGGGTGGGGTTTGAGAATTACTCGACCTACCTTCAGCAACGTGAGGCGGCTTTGGCCAACGGCACGTCAATGCCCTCAGCGCCAGCGGCGACGCAGGCCGCAACAGAGTTTTCAACCCAACGGTTGGGTGCGGCGATTGATGCGGCTGATGGCGGCACGTCTGCGGGGGTACCACTTTCGGCTGCTCCGGCGAACGGTCTGCCAATGGTCGGTGCCGAAATCGGTGGCAATGTGGGTGAAAGCGATCGACCGCGTGGCGACGCCCCGGCAGGCATTGCACCGCAGTCCGGCGAAGTTGCACCTGGATCGGTGGGGATTTCGGACGAGCAAGAATTTAGCGCGGTTGCCGCTCGCGAAACCATTGCCAGCGACAAAGAACGCATTGCGCGCAACCGTGCCGCTTATCAGGTGGTACAGCCGACGGAATTGCCGCAACGGTCGGGGGATACCGGGCCAAATATCGTGCAGTTTGCCCTGTCAACGAGCCACGCTGTTGGAACCCAGATGTACAAGCGCTCGTCGCTTAGACTCGGCAATGCCAATGCCGCCTGCAACAGGTTCTCGTCGCCTGATCAGGCGCAAGAGGCGTTCTTGGCCAGCGGAGGCCCTGAAAAAGACCGCAAAGGCCTTGATGCCGACGGTGATGGCTTTGCCTGTTCGTGGGATCCAACACCGTTCCGCGCGGCGCTGAACTAAGCTTTCCGTGCGGTTTTGCGATTTCCCTTCGGTTAATTGCGGCCCGCGTCGAGGCGGGGTGCTGCCTGATATGGTGGTATTGCACTATACGGCGATGCCGACGTGCAATGACGCCCGCGCCCGGTTGTGCGACCCGCAAACCGAGGTTTCTGCGCACTACCTGATTTCTGAACATGGCGAAGTCTTGGCGCTGGTGCCCGAAGAATTGCGGGCCTGGCATGCCGGTGCTGGGGCTTGGGGCGCGGTAAGCGATGTCAACTCGCGCTCGATCGGGATCGAGCTGGCAAATAGCGGTGCGGCGCCCTTTCCCGAACGGCAAATGGCCGCCCTTGAGGCCGTTCTGGCCGATGTTATGCATCGGTGGCATATCCCGGAACAGCGGGTGATTGGGCATTCTGACATGGCTCCGGGGCGCAAAGGCGATCCGGGGGCGCGGTTCGATTGGCGCCGATTGGCACTGGCAGGAATGGCAGTTTGGCCAGATGCCCTGACGGACGAGCCGGGTGCGGACAGCTTTCAAGATGCCGCCCGCCAATTTGGGTATCCTGACGGCCCGATAGATCAAATACTTGCCGCATTCCGGCTGCGTTTTCGGCCTTGGGCCAAAGGTCCGCTAGATGCGGTGGATAGCGCGATGGCGCGAAATCTGGCCTGCCGCTTTCCCGTTGACGCAGCGCCCCGCGGCGCGTAAGCCCGCTTTCGCGCGGATGGCCGGATGACCGCGTGTGGCCAAGCCGTAAGGCATAAGCCATGCGAGGAAAGTCCGGACTCCATGAGGCAAGGGTGCCGGGTAACGCCCGGCCGGGGTAACCCGAGGGAAAGCGCCACAGAGAAGAGACCGCCGTGGTGTTGGGGGCGTGCCCCCGACGGCTCCACGGTAAGGGTGAAACGGTGGGGTAAGAGCCCACCGCAGGCCTGGTAACAGGAATGGCACGGCAAGCCCCACCCGGAGCAATGCCGAATAGGGACCCCGCGTGGTAAGGTCCGGCCCTTGGGTCGGAGACCACCACAGGGACGCTTCAGCCCAGGGGTCCGGGTTGGCAGCTAGATCGCGTCGGTAACGGCGCGGGCAGAGGAATGGTCATCGAAGGGGGGGAACCCCCGGAACAAAATCCGGCTTACAGGCCATCCGCGCAGATTGCCTTTAGCCAAGCCAAGCCGCCTCAGTCGGCATTACCTGTAACCCAGTGGCCGCGTGCCTGTCATGCGGAGTAGTTTTGCAGGTAAATGGCTTCTTTCCGCTTTTTCTTGCAAATATACTCGCGCGCGCAGCGCATACCGCGCGCAGCGCTGCAAGGCTTGCGCGGAACGCGCGCAATATGATGGTAGCAGTCGTTTGACTGTTGACTCTGCCGTGCCCATCCGTAAAAGGCAGGCTTCAAGGATTTCACGGGGAATGGTTTTTCTCCGGCTCTAGGAGAAACGACAATGGCCAAACCGGCGACGATCAAGATCCGTCTGAACTCGACGGCAGGCACCGGGCACTTTTATGTGACCAAGAAGAATGCCCGCACGATGACCGAGAAGATGGTTGTTAAGAAATACGATCCCGTAAAGCGGGAACATGTTGAATACAAAGAAGGCAAGATCAAGTAAGATCTGCCTTGACCTTTGGTTCAAAGCCGCGCCCCTTGGGCGCGGTTTTTCATTTTCTAGGTGCCTTATGGAAAAGAACCACTACGAAGAACATTATGTCGCCCGCGTCGGCTGGTTGCGCGCCGCAGTGCTGGGGGCGAATGACGGTATCGTTTCCACTGCATCACTGATTGTCGGGGTGGCGGCGGCCTCTGGGCGGTCCGAGGTGTTGATCGCCGGAATTGCGGGCCTTGCCGCCGGCGCGCTGTCGATGGCAGCGGGGGAATACGTTTCCGTAAGTTCGCAGGCCGATACGGAAGCTGCCGACATTGTCCGCGAAAAAGCCGAGATTGACGCCGATCCGGCAGAAGAATTGCGCGCTTTGGCGGGGATATATGAGCGGCGTGGTGTGCCTTCAGAGTTGGCGCACCAGGTGGCGGCGGCGCTGCATGAACACGACGCGCTGGGCGCGCATGTGCGCGACGAGTTGGGGATTTCCGAGCATACCGAGGCCAAACCCTTGTTAGCGGCTGCGGCATCTGCGGCGACGTTCGCGGTGGGGGCGGCTTTGCCACTGGCAACGGCGGCCCTGGTGCCAGAGGCGTCGATTACGGTTTGGGTGACGGTATTGTCACTGATTTTCCTTGCGTTTCTGGGTGCGGTCGGGGCGAAAGCAGGCGGAGCCAGTTTGATGCGCGGTGTCATGCGGGTGACATTCTGGGGCGCTGTGGCGATGGCTGTGACGGCGTTGGTGGGGAAACTGTTCGGCGCGGTTGTCTAGGTTGTTGAGTATTCTATCTCCTGGGCATGGAACATCTCGATCATACCCGGCTTGCCACGCCTGCAGATCGCCACGGCGTAGACGCTTTGCTTCAACGTTGTTATCCGGTGGTGCTGGCACCGGATTACCCCGCTGATGTTCTTGCCGCAGCATTGCCGGGCATGACCCGCGCAAAGCCTGCGCTTCTAACTTCGGGAAGCTATTTTGTGACGGAGGGTGCCTTGGGGCGGATTGTGGCCGCTGGTGGCTGGACACGGGGTGCGCCCGGGAATGGGGTCATGCAAGGCGCGACCGGGCATATCCGGCATGTGGCGTCTGATCCCGATCTGCTGCGGCAGGGGCTTGGGCGGCGATTGATGCAGGCCGTTATGGCGGATGCGAAGGCTACGGGGATAGTGCGGTTGGAATGCCTTTCCACCCGCACCGCAGAACCGTTTTATGCCAACATGGGTTTTCTAAGCGTTGGGCCGGTGGATGTGATGCTTGGGTCTGGCGTGGTGTTTCCTGCGGTATTGATGCTGGCCGATCTGACGGGCTAAACGAAAGGGCCGGGGAATTCCCCGGCCCTTTGTCATTTCGGATGTTGCAATTAGCGGCGATTACTCGAGTTTGCCCATGAATTGCAGCAAGTACATGAACAGGTTGATGAAGTCGAGGTAAAGCTGCAGTGCGCCCATGATGGCGGATTTGCC
>JBAVTI010000361.1:0-12029 GCA_049696055.1 Paracoccaceae bacterium
GGTCCGGGCGGCGCGACGGTGGCACGCTATTTGGCCATGGACAGCGACGGCGCGCTGGACGTGACGTTGATAGAGGCGAACCCGACCTACACCACCTGCTTTTTTTCCAATCTCTTTATCGGCGGCATGCGCACCTACGAAAGCCTTCAGCATGGCTATGACAAAATTGGCGCGGGCGTGACCGTGATCCATGACATGGCAGCCGGTGTAGATCGTGTGGCCAAGAGCGTGACCTTGGCGGGGGGGCAGGTGCTGACCTATGACCGATTGGTTTTGTCGCCCGGCATTGATTTCAAGGAAGGTTCTGTCGCGGGTTGGCGGCTTGAAGATGCCGAGATCATGCCGCACGCCTATAAGGCTGGGCCGCAGACCCAGCTTTTGAAAGCACAAATTGAAGCGATGCCTCAGGGTGGCATTTTCGCCATGATCGCGCCACCGAACCCCTATCGCTGCCCGCCCGGCCCCTATGAGCGGGTCTCGATGGTCGCGCATGTGTTGAAGACGATCAACCCGACCGCCAAGATCATGGTGTTGGATCCAAAGGAAAAATTCTCGAAACAGGCGTTGTTCGAAGACGGCTGGGGTAAGTATTATAACGGCATGGTCGAATGGATTGGCCCGGAATTTGGCGGCAGCGCGGTTGAGGTGCGCCCCGGCAGCATGGAAGTGATCGTTGAGGGCACTGTGCAGAAGGTGGATGTCTGCAACGTCATTCCGGGCCAGATTGCCGGCAAGATTGCGGCTTTGGCCGGTGTGACCGATGACAGCGGCTGGGCTCCGGTACATGCGGACAGCATGAAGTCGAAGGCCGATGAAAACGTCTATGTGCTGGGCGATTCATCGGCGCAGGGCGACATGCCGAAATCGGCATTTGCGGCCAATAGTCAGGCCAAGGTGGCGGCCAATGCGATCAGGGGCGAGCTTGCCGGGGCCAAGGTGTTCCCGGCCAAATACTCGAATACCTGCTGGTCGTTGCTGGCACCTGATGATGGGGTGAAACTGGGGGCCTCTTACGAGCCGACACCGGAAAAAATTGCTTCGGTGGAAAGCTTTATCAGTGCGCAGGGCGAAGATGCGGCATTGCGGAAGGCGACCTATGAGGAAAGCCTTGGTTGGTACGCGGGTATCACCGCCGACATATTTGGCTAGAGACACGTCACGTTGTGGGTGTCCGGTTGGCCGCCTGCATCCATATTTGAACGGGATTGCCATGCTGACACGCCGCCATCTGCTGACCACGATTTTCGCCGCACTTTCGACCCCGCTTTTGCCGCGCCACGTTTGGGCCGGGGCGTCGCTTACGCTGGGGACGATGCAGATTGACACCTTGTCGGACGGCAATCTTGTGTTGCCCGGCGATTTCATTCTGGGCGGGATGCCGCAAGCCGAGATGACCGCGATCATGGCGCGCCACAACCTGCCCGCAGACCAACTGACGCCGCCGTGCAACGTGACCCTGATGCGCGACGGGACGCATACCGTGTTGTTTGATGTCGGTTCTGGCCCGGATTTTCAGCCTACTGCCGGAAAGCTGGCTGAGGCGTTTGAGGTTCTGGGCCTGACGGCGCAAGACATTACCCATGTCGTCTTTACCCATGGCCATCCGGATCATCTTTGGGGGCTGCTAGATGAATTCGACGAACCCGTGTTCCCCAACGCCGAACATCTGATGGGGCGGGCCGAGTTTGACTATTGGATGGACCCGGCGACTGCGGATACCATCGGCGCCGCGCGCACGACGTTTGCCGTAGGGGCCGCCCGCCGCCTTGGGGTGATTGCCGAGACGGTGCGGCTGATTGGTGATGGCGAGGAAATTCTGCCCGGTATCGCAGCACGTCTGACCGCAGGCCACACCCCCGGCCACATGGCGTATGAACTGCGCGCGGGATCGGACAGTGCAATGGTGGTGGGCGATGCGCTTGGCAACCATCATGTGGCGTTTGAGCGCCCGGACTGGGCATCGGGTGCGGATCAGGATGGGGCGGCGGCAGCAACCACCCGGCTGTCGTTGCTGGATCAGATTGCCGCCGCGCAGATGCCCCTGATCGGCTTTCATTTGCCCGGTGGCGGTATTGGGCGGGCCGAACGCGCCGACGGTGCTTACCGTTTTGTCGAGGTGGCATGATGGTGCGGCTGATGGTTCTGGCTTGCCTGTTGGCGACAACTGCCCTCGCATCCGAGGATATTGCTGACCAATATCCGCAATCGGTGCTTTATGAAAAACCAATCGAGGTGATCCCCGGCGTGTTCAGTGCAATTGGGGCCACAGCCCCGCCGACCTATGAAAACGCGGGCCATAACAATAACCTATCGTTCATCGTTACCGCAGATGGGGTGGTGGTGGTCAATTCCGGGGCGTCCTATCTGCTTGCCCGTGCGATGCACGATGAGATTGAGGCTGTCACCGATCAGCCGGTTCGGCTGGTGATCAATGAAAACGGGCAGGGCCATTCCATGTTGGGCAATTCCTACTGGATTGATCAGGGTGTTGCGGTTCTTGCCCATGTTGACGCGGCAGCAGAGTTCAAGGAAACCTCGGATCAAGCACTGATCAGCCTGCGGGGCTATGCGCGCGAAAACGCCGAAGGCACGGTGGCGATGGGCCCCACGGAAACCTTCGAGGACCGCAAGGTGATAGAAATGGGTGGGGTCAGCATCGAAGTGCTGCATCTAGGACCGGCGCATTCGCCCGGCGATACCCAAGTATGGATCCCGCAATGGTCGATGATGATTGCCGGGGATATTGCCTTTAATGAACGGATGGCCCCGATTTTCGAAGGCACCTGCACCAGCTGTTGGATTGAGACATGGGAGACGGCATTGATGCCATTGAACCCCACCTATATCGTTCCCGGCCACGGCCACCCGACCAATCTGGCGCAAGTTACCCGCTATACCCGCGACTATCTGGTCGATCTGCGGGCCAAGATCGCTGCGCATATCGAGGCGGGTGGCGATCTGGCGGGGGCATATTATGTGGATCAGGCGCAATGGTCGCATCTGGACACATTCGAAGAACTGGCCACTAAAAACGCGGGCGTCGTCTTTGCCGAGATGGAGTTCGAGTAGTTTATCCCGGATCAGGCCGCAGCCCGCTGTCCGGACTGATCGATCAGGAAATCGGTAATCACAGCCCCGATCCACATGCAAAACAGTGCAAGCCACGCTGTCGCCACAAAGATCGACCCGCCGGTTACACCGGCACCAATGGCACAGCCCCCGGCCAGCATCGCGCCAAAGCCCATCAGCACCGCGCCAAACATCGACCGACGCATCGGCGCGGCGCCCTCAAAACCCTCAAATTTCAGTTGTCGCGCCAACGCAGCGGACAGGAAAGCTCCTAAAAACACCCCCGGCACCAAGCCCACATCAAAATCCAGCACCGGATCGGGCATCAGAAAGAACATCAGCGTATTGGCCGATGGCCCCGAAAAAGTGGCTGAAGTCACTGACATCGGCTCGAAGGCCTGTTGCGAAAGCGCGAAGGTCAGCACCCAACCCAAGGCCACCGCGAATCCGACACCCGACGCGAAGATCAGTGTTGATGCCCCGATCCGGTTCTGCCGCGCCAGAAACAGGGCTAAAAGCGCTAAGGCCAGACCCAGCACCAGCCCGCTGCGTTCGGGCAGGTGCAAAGCTGCCAACAAATTGACATTCGTTCCCCCCGGCGTGACCCAAAGCCCCGCCAGCCATTGGCGCAACGGCGATAGCCAGCCATGCAGGCTCATCTGGGCAACCACCGCGAAGATCAGACCCGAGACCACCGATCGCAAATTTCCCGTTGCGGCCAGCACCAAAAGCCGTCCCGAACACCCTCGGGCCAAGACCATCCCCGCACCAAATATCAGCCCACCCAACACCGCCCCCGACCAAGAGCCGGTGACCGCCATCATCCGCGCCGCATCGGGGCGGAACAGCCCTGCCGACTGAGCGCCTTGTACCCAGACCATTGCGGTGGAGAAGGTCAGCAACCATACCGCCATCCGGGGTCCAAGTTCCCCCCTTGCAAATTCGACGGTGGCCGCCCGCAGACAGAACGATGACCGCTGTGCCGCAATGCCGAAGACCATACCGGTGATCAGCCCGAAAAGAGCCGACGTCGGCTGCTCGCCGATCAGGTCCAAAAGGGTGCTGAAATCCATCATCTCCTCCACTATGCAAAAAGTATGGCGTTTCCCAGCACGCCGCTTTGACATGGATCACAGGGGGCAAAAGTGGACTTGTCACTGTTTGGCACCGCTCGTTTGAAAGCATATTGTGCGTCAAAGGAGATGACACGTGGGAAAAGGCAAAACGGAAGGATTTCGCAAGGATGCAGTTCGCAACGCCCTGACTCCTTGGCTGAAGACACGCATCAGTTGCGGGCGATTGGGTGTTAGCGTGTCGGCGCTGCACTTGTGGATGCACGGTGAAGCCGTTGCCCAGCAGTCGTTTGCACGCATTTCCCTTTGGTGAAGATCAATCCAATGCAGGCACGTCAATTCGCCCAAGGGGCCAGAACTCCGGCTAAGATCGATGCAAATGCGGTTCAAACCAGACCAAAAAGCGAAATACCGCCAACTTCGCACCGCTGGCAAACCAGAAAAGTCGCGATCGTCGCGGTTAAGCGCAGACTCATCTGGATGGTAACACTTTGGTCAAAGCCGATCACTAAAGGTGCCAAAACGCGTTTGAACAGGACGGATGCTTTTTTGCAGATAACAGTGATCGCCCGAACATTCCTTACAAGGTTTGCGGGCGAACCAGTGCCGCGCACTGGGGCAGCGGCGGTATATCGCCCCCTTTGAATCAGAAAATTGCCGCGCAAGTTCTTCATCCGCACCCCGCCAAAAAACGGGGGAAATAGCCCCACGCACGTCATGAACGCCTTTCAAATGAAGCCAAAAACAGACTTGCCACAACTTTAAACTTTTATATAGTCGACCCTACAAGGGCATACGGAGACAACTTGTTCTCTCGGCGGGCCATTGACGATGATGACTTTGGGGGAGGTCAACATGTCGGGCGCACTTATGTTTGACAGGCAAATGCTTGAAGTTGCCTTTTCAGAAATAGACGCTGTTCGTCGATCTTTGCCCGAAGCAACGCTTGCTGCGCTTGCCGAAGAAGTTGTGCAGCGGGTTGCAAAGAATCTTACCGTGTCGCTCCCGCCGGACTTGTTGCCCAGTTCGCAAGAAATCGACGCGTTGAGCGATGCACTTCTCTCAGAAGACCCGAGTGCAGCTGCCACCATCATCGAAAATGCCCAAAGGAAAGGCTCCAGCTATGAAGCTCTTTGCCTTTCCTATCTTGGCGTTGCCGCGCAGCGCTTGGGAGAGTGGTGGGACAACGATCAGGTGACATTTTACCGCGTCACAGTCGCGGCCGGCCGAATTTATGCGATTTTGCGCATCCTTCGGCTTGAACGGGCAACATCTTCGCCAGACCTGCGGAAGGCTGCGATCTTTGCATCTGTGCCGGGGGAAAATCACACCTTGGGAATTACCATCGCCACCGACCTCGCACGCGACAGGGGGTGGGATATCGAACTGTTTGTCGGCCTTTCTCATAACGATCTGGTTCAAAAGTTTGAACAGCGTCAACCAGCACTGATCGGACTTTCTGCCAGCGGCATACGATCTTTGCCAGCCTTGACCAAATTGATCGTGGCGCTGCGTATCAACAACCCCAGTGTTCGTATCCTGGTCTGCGGCCAAATAGCATCGTCAAACCTAAGTCTTGTTGGTGTGACTGGCGCAGATGCCGCGGCACAAGACTTTCAGGGTGCAATCGACCAGATGGAAAGATTGCTACGCATTGGTACGTGCAGACTGATTTAGCGCTTTGCCTGCTGGATATCCCGTGTGCGCCTGAGGACGGGGTGTTCAGAAAACGGCATGATCGCCTCTGTCGTTCGCAATTTCGCCATTGATCAAGCGCGCGTAGTGGGCAAAAAGTGTGTCTTGCCCGGTAGAGGGCGTGGCGTCCGCGTCATAGCACCCAGTGGTTGGATCAAGAACCAACATGGATTCCGTGGCGTAGTAGCGCCCTATGCGCGCCAGTTCGGCCTTGTCCCGTAGGCGGGGCGACACGCGGCCCAAAACGTCAAGCACGAAAATAATGCCATCCAGCAACCCGATCGGCACCCGGCGAAACTTTGGCCGGTGGCCCAAAAGGCGAAACAATTCTTCGCCCTGTTGGCGGGGTGTAATGGCCGCACCGGGGCCGCCAATGGGCAAGATGCGATTCTGAAGGCTTGTCTCATCCAGGCAGTCAGCAAGATAGTTCCCAAGGTCGGCATCACTGATCGGCTTGCAGGCGGTCTGTTGCCCATCGCCAAAAAGCAAAAACGGCTTACCGTTTCTCAAACGATCAATCTGGCCTGACAGCGATTTGAAAAAAGCGGTGGGGCGCACGATGGAATAGGTCATGCCAGAGCGGATGAGAGCCTGTTCGAAAGCAAGTTTGGCCTGTTGAAACGCAAGCAGCGGTTTTTGAACGCAAATGGCCGACAAAAGCACCATCTGGCTGACCCCCGCCTGATGCCCTGCTGCAAGCGCGTCGCAATGGGCTTTGTGATCGATAGCCCATGCACTGCTTGGTGTGCCCGTCCTCGAGGCGAGGCAAGAGACGATGGCATCAAAATGCTCTCCTGCAAAACCGTCGCGGGCCAACGAGGCAGGGTCAGCCACCTCGCCAAAGCGCAGAATGGCTGCATCGGGCAGGCCAGAATGTTGCACCGCGTTCGATCGCACGAAGCAGACAACCTCGTGCCCGCGCCGCAGCAGGGCGGAGACGGTTGCCCGCCCGATGGTGCCAGTGGCCCCCAACATGAATATCCGCTTAGGATTTGGGGATTTGGTGCAAGCTGCGGGGATCATTGACCCGGCCACCGCCCTATTGTTTTTTTGGTCCGGGCCAGCTCCAGCAAGGGTTGCGCAATCCGGAACACGCAAACATCTGCCATCGCGCGCCCTTTCCATAGACTGGTATCTGCCCGGAAAAGGCAAGCGTTCATGATTGCCGGGGCTAGGCACGGGCGTGCAGCAACATGCCGCGATATGTTCTGTGGCATCATCCTGCCCTGACCGTTTCAATCATCAATGCCACGTTATCCGGGTTGGCGTCGGGGGTGATGCCGTGGCCGAGATTGAAGATGTGGGGGCGGTTTGTGAATGCATTCACCACGCGGCGAGTGGCGGTGATCAGGTCTTGCCCGCCTGTGACCATGTGGTGCGGGGCGAGGTTGCCTTGAACGCAGCCCGATTTCTGGACGTGTTCGGCGGCCCATTCGGGGGCGACGGAGTTGTCAATCGCCACACAATCGGCGCCAGTAACCTTTGCGAAGCCGATGTATTCGTCGCCAACCTGACGCGGGAAGGTGATAACCGGCAGGCCGGGGTGTTTGGCCTTACGGGCCGCAATGATGCGGGCTGTGGGTTTGATAGCGAAGTCCCGGAAATCTTGGCCTGTAAGTGATCCTGCCCATGAATCGAAGAGTTTCACCACTTCGGCCCCGGCCTGCACCTGCATCGAGAGGTAGTCGATGGTGGCCTTGGTGATCACGTCAATCAGGGCGGCAAAGGTGACGCGGTCGTCGGATTTCAAGGCATGGGCGGGACCTTGGTCTTTGGTGCCACGGCCGGCAATCATATAGGTCGCGACGGTCCAGGGCGCACGAGCAATCCCGATCAGGGTGGTTTTACGGGGCAGTTCGCGCGACAGGATTCGGACGGTTTCGTAGATCGGCGAAAGGGTGTCGTGAATCGCGTCGCGTGGTTTCAGTGCCTGCACTTCAGCCATGGTGATGATCGTGGACAAGCGCGGGCCTTCGCCGGTTTCGAACCTGAGCTCTGCGCCCAAGGCCTGTGGCAGCAGCAGTGTATCGGCAAAAAGGATTGCGGCGTCAAAGCCATAGCGACGGATCGGTTGTAGGGTAACTTCGGCGGCGAGGTCAGGGTTATAACACAGCTTAAGGAAATCGCCCGCTTGCGCACGGGTGGCGCGGTATTCTGGCAGGTAGCGGCCCGCTTGGCGCATCATCCAGATCGGGGGCGTCGGAAGGGTTTCACCGGCCAGCGCGCGCAGGATAGGTTTAGTCATGATAGGTTCTGTCTGCGGAAGGGAACGGCGTTCCGGTGTTGCGGGTCTGATCAGGGCGAATTGACGCCGCTATTCGTTGGCCATGGCAAATTCTTTGCCGAATTATACCCAGTCCCTGAAGATCGGCGCTCAAGCCTCGCGCCTGACGCAGGGGCAGGCGCCTCAGGTGCCGCCCTGCCTGATGGAGGCGCATCACCTGCTGAAAGCGGTGATTGATGGGGTGTTGGTCGGCGGTGCGATCTGGCTGCGCGAAGAAATTCTGCGCCCCAACGGCAACATGGTGATCGCAGGGAAAATCTGCGGGGATGACATGCAAAGCGCGGAACCGGGTTGGACACTGGCAAAAAAGCTGCAGAGCCGAGCCTGGCTTCGTTTCTTTGACCAAGGTTGTCATATGCGTTTGCCATCGTCGGTTGCGCAAAGGCTTAGGAAATCGCGAGTCAGGCTTGCAACCTGATCGGCGGCCTCTTCATGGACCAGATGGCCAAAACGCGGCAAATCTATCCAGCGGGCGTTCTGCATACTGGCTGCCGCGCGTTTGGACACCATCGGCGGCACCGCCCGGTCAGCGGTGGAGGTGATCAACAAGCAGGGCTGCGCTTGCTGCGGCAGACGGCGCATCAAGCCAACAAGGTCCCATTGTGCCATCATCGCCAGGGTAGCCGCAACATGGCTGGGCTGGCGCAGAAGGTGCAGGTATTGCGCCTCGCCTGCCGAATCAATCCGCGAACCGGTCGACGCCAGCAACTGGCGCACCTGCTGGGGTGTGCCTGCCAGTTTGCTAAACAGCTGCGGCACCAGCGGCATTCGGGCCAGAAGCCGCGCCATCACCGGAAACAGCCATCCTGCCACGCCCTCAAAGCCGCCCAAAGCCGCGTTGATCCCGATGATCGCTTTGGTCGGGGCTATCTCGGCCATACGCAGAGCAAGGGCTGCGCCAGCAGAATGGCCAATGATGGCAAAGGGCGTCCACCCCTCTTGGGCCAACAGTGCTGCAATGTCTTCGGCCATGGCATCAAGGCTGCACCGCGCCCGCGACCCCAAGACACTAAAGCCCTGACCGGGCAAATCCAGCGCGATCACACGGTAGTCCTGGGCCAGCAGCGGGATAAGGTGGCGAAAACTGTGCGTGGCACCGCCTGCGCCATGGATCAGCAGCAGTATCGGGCCAGAGCCAATATCTTGCACATGCCAAAGGTGCGGCGCGCAGCGGATGTGGCGTGACGCGGATCGAAACGGCCAATTGGACGGGATCGTAGGGGCGCGCATGTTACGACGCCAAAGCTGATTGCAGAACCGCAGAAAGCCGATGGGCATCGGCGCGCGGCAACGGCAGATATGGCGCGCCAAGGATTTCAGCCATGCGCTTAAGGCCGGGCTGCGGGCGGTTGGCGATATCCAGCACAAGCGCGGGGATCGCTGCTGCACAAATTGCGCGGGCAAGCTGCAGAGCGTCGGCCTCGGCCGTGTCGCGGTTGGTGCTGCCGTCAAGGGCTATGTTGCCGCGCCCGTCGGTCAGCAAGGCGATAGTGGGGGTCATGCCGCGCGCACGGGTTTGCAGGCCCAGATCAAAGGCCATGCGCAGCCCTGCCGCCAAAGGCGTGCCGCCACCACCGGGCAGGCCGGAAAGGCGGCGTTTGGTTTGCACCAGTGATCGCGTGGGGGGCAGCAAAAGTTCGGCGGCCTGCCCGCGAAAGGCGATCAGTGCTACATGGTCGCGGCGGGCATAGGCCTGGGCCAGCAACAGTTCCACGGCCCCTTTGGCTTCAGCTAGCCGCGACAAAGCGGACGAGCCCGAGGCATCAACGGCGAATATCAACACGCGATCAGAGGTTTCCTGATAGCGTTTCAGCCGCAGGTCAGATTGGCGGATTTCCAGCCGAAGACTATCGGTGACTGCGGTGCTGCGGCGCAGGGGTTGCCATGGGGCGGCAGCGCGCAGGGTGGCAACAAGATCAATCCGCTTGCCCGACCCCGGTGTGCCAGGGCGCGGGGGCAGCGGGCGGCCCCGATGGTTGCCTTTGCGCGTAGCACCAGTGCCACTGCTGCCTTTGGCGGTGCGGGTGGCTTTGCCCGCGGCCAGCCGGGCCAGCAGATCTGCGGGAAGGGCTGCGCGCACGGCGGCCAGCAGGATTTCATCGGGTATCCGGTCGCTTTGACGTTCAGGCTGTTCGGTGTCAGCCTCGCCCGGTTCTGCGGGCGGCGGAGGTGCCTCGCGGTCGTCAGGGGGGGCTGGCAGATCACCGCGATGAGCAAGGGCCAGTTCGGCGGCATGACGCAGCGTGGAGTCTGACGCCACAGCCTCGCCACGCCATGCGGCAAGGGCGCGGGCCACCGCAAGCGCAAGCAGCGGCGCGCGCAGGCTGGCAATGCCCATGACGGCGGCCACCGTGGTTAGGCTCTCCAGTGCGGACTTGGGCAGCGTGGTGTAGGGCAGGCGCGCCCGCGCTGCTGCAATCTGGTCAGAGGGCAGCACCAAAGGTTCGGTTTCGGAATAGGCCAGATCGTCGAGTGCCAGAAACAGGCCGAGACGGTCGGTCAACGCCGAAGGCAGGGATTCTTCCGGCTCGGCACCTTCGTCCAGGGCGATCAGGCAGGGGCCAGCCTGATCCAACCAGCGGGCAAGGCGGGCAGACAGGCCGGGGGGGCAGCGTTCGGCCATGGTCAGGATCAGTGGGGCTGGGTGCGTAAGCAGGCCTTCGCTGCGCCGCAAATGGCCCGCCGCCAGTGTAGCAGCCAGATCGACCCCCCCAAAAAGGGCTGTATCGTCGATGCCGGGGTGGATGCGGCGGGCAACGGGCAAGGCTTGGGTCACACGGTCGCGCACCGGGCTTGCACGGGCGCGCAACCACAGGCCTTTGACCCCGACCGGATCGACCGCCATCACCGCCAAGGCAGATATGGCACGTTGCCATGGCGTCATCGGGTCTGTCACGGCAGGATTTCCGCGACGGTGCGGGCGATGCGCGCGGCAGATCCCGCCTCATCCAGCGGATCGCGGCGCAGACGGTGGCCAAGCGCGCTGCTGGCCACGGTTTTTAGATGGCTGCGGCTGACGGTTTGTGCGCCATCATAGGCCGCTTGGGCACGCGCGGCACGCAGCAGCGTCAATTCTCCGCGTAACCCGTCCGAGCCAAGGGCGATGCACAGCGCGGCGCAGTCATGCAGCACTGTGCCGGGGGTTTTCAGGCCGGGCAGGGCCGAACGCGCGGAAAGGATGGCTTTGCGCAGCGCACTGTCCTTCGCGCGCCATTTCTTCATGAAGCTGGCAGTGTCGTTTTCATAAGCATCGCGGCGGCGCATTACTTCGACCCTGGTGGCGATGTCGCGGGGCGAGGTTACTTCAACCGACAGACCAAACCGATCCAGCAATTGTGGGCGCAACTCGCCCTCTTCGGGGTTGCCGGAACCAACCAGCACAAAGCGGGCCGGATGGCGGATTGACAGTCCCTCGCGCTCTACCACGTTTTCGCCGGACTGGGCGACGTCCAGCAGCAGGTCAACAATGTGATCCTCCAGCAGGTTGACCTCGTCGATATAAAGATAGCCGCGGTTTGCGCGGGCCAGAAGCCCGGGTTCAAAGGCCTTTTCGCCGCGCGTCAGGGCGCGTTCGATATCCAGAGCCCCTACGACCCGGTCTTCGGTGGCACCCAGCGGCAGGTCGATCACGGGGGTTGGGCGTTTGATCATCTTGCCGGATTTCGGACCAGCCCAGTCGGGCACATCCTTTAGATTGGCCGAGTTCACTGGGCAGCCCTCAACCGCAGTGATTTCGGGCAAAAGTGCTGCAAGCGCGCGCACGGCGGTGGATTTGCCAGTACCCCGGTCGCCAAACACCAGAACGCCGCCGATGCCAGGGTCTATCGCGGTAAGCACCATCGCCTGTTTCATCGCCTCTTGGCCGACGATGGCGGAAAATGGGAAGGGTTGGCTCATGCCACGTCCCT
>JBAVTI010000362.1:0-3794 GCA_049696055.1 Paracoccaceae bacterium
CAAGCGGGCGGTCCGTGACCAATTCTGTACCCGCCGAAGACCCGAGCGGGCGTTTCAGGAGGATGACACCCTGAAAATAATCAATCTCGTAATCCTCACCAATGGTGAGGGTTTGGCTGCGGATGACGAGGCCGGTTACCGGATCACGCCATTGCACCAGAATGGTCTCGGTGCCCGACAGAATATCCTGCCGTTTCAGGAAATAGGCCGAACCGCCGGTGCCGCGCAGCACATCGCGCTGCATGAGGCGATCCGGTTCGGCGGCAAAGGCCGAAAACGCAAGGCGGGCGTCGCCATCGCGGGTCTGGGCAAGCGATTCATGCAGCACTTGCGCGCCATAAAGCGTGCGGTCGCTGCGGATCAGCCGGGACGAGCCTTTGGTGGCCTTGAAATCGCCCCATGTGAAAGAGGAGCGGTCTTTTTCAACGCGCAGATACATTTTGCCGCTGGTGGGGGCGTCGTCGAACGAGGTCGAGTCATCGCCAAAGGTGGGGTAGACGTCATCGGGTTCGATGCGGCGCAACACGCGGTCGGGGTTCTTTTCGTCCAGACCGCTGAACAGATCGGCCAATTCGCCTTCGCGGGTGTCAAGCGAGGCGGTAATGGTGTAGCCGCCCGCGGTATGGCCCTTGGCATAGCCCGCAAGGCGACCCAGCGAGTAGCTGTCGCCGCCAATTTCGCGGCCATAGGTGACATCGGCAAGGCCGACATAGAACCATTCGGTTGCGGGAATATCGACGTGGCGGGTGACGCCGCTTTGGCCGACACCCACACGGATATCATGGCTGCCCGGCGGCAGGATGCGTTGCAGAACAAAGGTGCCAGAGGCGTCGGCAATCGCCTGTTCGCCCATGACAGAGACGGTTGAGCCGCCGTAAAGCGTGTTGCCGGTGACGGTGACCGCCCCGCCACGCACCGGGATCGCGCGGCGGTTGGTCATGTCTTCGCCCTCGGCTGCGGCGATGATGCGGCCATCTTTGGGCGTTGACGCGAAATCCTTGGCGGTGCGGTTCAGCGGCACCGCGCGGGTTTCATCAAACCGCCCTGCGGCATCGTAGACCCGCAGGGTAACAAGCATTTCCTCAACACCGTCGGCGGGCATCACCCAATCGACGTTGCCGTTGGCCGTAGCGGGAAGAATGGCGACGGTTTTGGTGGGATGTCTGGCATCAACAACGCGCAGTTCGGCGCGGGCAATCCATGCGGGATAATTCGAGGAGCTGCGGAAGGTAACGGTGCTGCCAGCGGTATAGCCGGTGCGCAGATCATTGGTGGCGATGGCCAGCAGCGGCTTTGCGCCAAGGCCGTCGTAGGTAACCTGAACGCCGGCATCCTCGAGAATGCGGTCTATCTGGCGGGCATCGTTGGGCGGGGTGCCGGTGTTGGCGCTTGGGGTGGCGGCCTCGATGGTGATGGCAAAGCCGTAGGGGCCAAGATCGCCTGCCGGGGCAGTTGGGGCAACATTGGCACCGTTTGGCATATCAACCACGGTGCCTGCGTTGGCATGATCGCAGCCCGCCGGAAGGCTGCCGTTGACCAAGCTGCAGTCTTGGGTTTGTGCGATGGCCGCCAGTGGCAGCAGGGCCGCCACAGCCGTTGAGGCCGCCAACAACCGCAGGCGCGAGGGGGTGAGGATTACCTTGGAACAATGGATCATAACGCTACTCCCTCACTCGATCTCAACGACGGTTTTGCCGCGTTGCAGGGTCTTTTCAACATTCAGTTTGTAGCGACCATTGGTTTGCCAGAGGGCGCGCAGGGCCTTTTCGACGCTGCGGATCCGCTGTTTGGCCAGGCGTTCGCTATCGGCCCCCAGCACGTAGTTGAAATGCAGGACCGCAGGGGTAGAAGCGATCTGGGCAACCAGTTGTTCCAGCCCCTTCAGCAGTTCGGGGCGCGGTTTGGCCGCATCATCGCCGGTCAGGAACGCGGCATCCGACAGATCGATGGTGACGACGCGGCTGATGGCGGCGCCAAAGTTCATCTCGGTCATTTTACCGGCGGTCAGGCGGACGACGCGGGGGTTTTCGGTGGTGACACGGTAGCCGCTGGGCAGCGTGCGTTCATCGAGTTTCAACAGGAAGTTAGAGCCGATATCGCGCGGAAGGTCGGCACAAGGCACGTTAAAGCGGCCATGCTTGTCGGTGGTGATGATGGTGCCGCGCACGGTAACCAGACGGACGCCGGGGATACCGGTTTCGCCGTTGCCTTTGGCGACCGGAGAGCGGCCTACTTTGCCATCGGCGACATAGTCTTGATTGGTAAGGCCACGGTCCTCGGTGGGGCCGTTCATGTAGCCGTCCTGGTTGGCATCATCAAACACCCGGCCAATAACGGTGCCGCAATCGAACACCGGGTCAGCCTCGACCAGAACGGTGGCGGTGGCTTCGGGGGCGATCGGGGTGCCGGTGACGGGGTTCAGCACCCGGACGCGGTTGGTGTTTGGCCCCGGTTGCGCCGAGGTGCTGACAAAGGCCCCAAGCCGGATGGTGACGGTGGCGTTTGGTGGGACGACCACGCCGTTGAAGGCAAAACGGCTGCCGGTGATGGTGGGGTCGGTGGGGGTGGTGCCGACGCGGCCGGTGCCCGCCTTGTAGGTAAAGCCCGTCGGCATCAGATCAACCACGTTGGTCGTCGTGGTGACCGTCGCCGAAGAGTTGGTGACGGTGATGGTGTAGGGGACGATCTGCCCTGCCCGAACCGTGCCGACGCCTGCGTGTTTTTCGACCGTGATATTGCCCGCAATGGCAATCGGCACTGCCGCGGCGGCGTCATCATCCGACGCAACGACACCATTGCCGTCGGTACCGCTTGCTTCGGCGGTCAGGGTAATAGACCCGCGGGCGGCATCGGCGTCGGTGATGGTGTATTGCGCATTGCGGCATTCAAGCACCGCCGATTGCCCGGGCGCCAGGTTGACGGGTGTGCAAACAAGACCCGGCATCAGCAGCGAGACCGAGGTGATGTCGACCCCCGTCAGCGGCACGTTGCCGGTGTTAGTGACGGTAAAGCGGTAAATGATCACATCGCCGGGGTCGGTAATGCCGTTGCCGTTGGTATCGGTGATCGAGGCAATCTCGGTCAGCAATTGCAAGGCGGGCAAAGCCAGATAGTCGACCGTCACGGTGGCCGGGTTCGACGGATTGCCGTCATTGTCGGCCACGGTGTAGCGGATCGGGGTCGGGTCGCCTGTATATCCATTTTGAGGGGTAAAGGTGATGGCACCCGTGGTCGGGTTCACGGTCCAGGTGCCCTCGCCTGCGACCACAAGGCTACGCCCATCGCCAATGCCACCCACAATCCGCACCGATGCTGGATCAAGCACGCCGTCCGGATCGGAATCGTTGGTCAGGATATTAAGTGTAACAGGCGTTCCGGTAGCGATATCGCTGATGCTATCATTGGTGGCGACCGGTGGCTGGGCCGCGAAGGTCAAGGTGATTGTCGCCTCGTTCGAGACGTTGCCATCGTTGTCGGCCACCGTGTAGGCGACGGGCGTCGGGTTGGCGGTAAAGCCAGCGTCTGGGGTAAAGGTCACGATCCCTGTCGTCGGGTTGATCACCCAAGCGCCCTCGCCCGGAACGGTCAGGGTTTTGCCATCGGGGCTAAGCGTGGAACCCGCCGGGGCAGCGGTGCCGGTGAACACGACATTGGCCGGGACTAGCGCGCCGTCCGGATCGTTATCATTCAGCAAGGGGTTGAGGATGGCGGGGGTGTTGGTGGGCAGATCCGTCGCGGTGTCATTGGTTGCAACGGGCGGCTGCGCCGTAAATGTCAGGGTAATAGTTGCAGGA
>JBAVTI010000363.1:0-8826 GCA_049696055.1 Paracoccaceae bacterium
GTCGCGCCTCGGCCAGACTTTCGTTGATCAATAGCCCGCCCAGGCCCTCGCCTTGCCGCGTCGGATGCACTGCCACCGGGCCCAGCAACAAAATATCATGCTCGCCAACTTCTGCAGGCCAATACCGGATCGCCGCCGCCAAAGTGCCATCCTCATCGCGCAACACCAGACACAGCGCCGCCACCGTCGCCACCCCATCGCGCAACCGATATGAAGACAACGCCGTGCGCCCCGGTGCAAAGCACAGGTCGTATAGCGCCTCGACCTCCCACCAGTCGGCTTCGGTTTCCTCTTCCAGATGGTACACGCGCCCGGTCGCCTCTGCTCAGAATCTTCTGGAATCGCGCCTAACATGCGCTTACGTCAGGTTCAAACCGATATGAGGCCGCAAGTGTTTTACCGCCCCGAACAAGGCCACGGCCTGCCGCACAACCCGTTCAATGCCATTGTCACCCCGCGCCCGATCGGCTGGATTTCCACCCGTGGCAGCGCAGGTGACAACCTTGCCCCCTATTCGTTTTTCAACGCCGTTGCCTACGCCCCGCCGCAAGTGATGTTCGCTTCAAACGGGGTTAAGGACAGCGTGACCAATATCCGCGAAACCGGGGTGTTCTGTGTAAACGTGGTTGGCGCCGAACTGACCGACGCCATGAACGCCACGTCGGCCCCCTTGCCGCTTGGGGGGGATGAATTCACCCATGCAAGCCTTGCCAAAGCAGAGTGCGAAACGATCCCCTGCCCGCGCGTGGCCCTTGCCCCCGCAAGTCTGGAATGCCGCTTGACCCAGATTATCCCCCTTTTGGGTCATGATAACTTCCTGATCCTTGCCGAAGTTACCGGCGTCCACATCCGCCCCGATTGCCTGATCGACGGCCGCTATGACGTGGCACAGGCGCACCACCTCGCCCGGCTTGGCTATATGGATTACACGGTGGTGCGCGATACGTTCACGCTAAAGCGCCCCAAGGGTGGCTGATGGCGCATCCCCATTGCGCCAAACCGCACGCCCGATAGACTTCCGCGAAAGCGCAACCAGAACAGGCGCAATCACCCTCGGGGGCCCCCATGAGTTTTGCCGACACCATCACCATCGCGGCGCTTGAAACCGACCCCTTCCCGATCTACGCCCGCCTGCGCCGCGACAGCCCCGTCGCCTATGTCCCCGCCGCCAACACCTGGTTCGCCACCCGCTGGGCCGATGTCGATACCATCGCCAAAGACACCACCACCTATTCCGCCGAAGCGCCCGACAACCCGATCAACGCAGCCTTCGGCACCCCCAATATCCTCACCTCTGATGGCCCTGCGCACCGCGCCCTGCGCGATGGCGTCGAGCCCCACTACCGCGCCCGCAAAGTTCAGGAGTACATCGAAAACCTCGTGCGCCCCTTGGCGGAAACCCAACTTGCCACCTACCTTGCCGCCGATAACACCGACCTGATGTCGGGCTATTTTGAACCCGTCTCGGCCCTGTGCCTTGCGCGGTCATTTGGCCTGCAAGACACCGATGCCGCCACCCTGCGCCGCTGGTTTCATGGCCTCTCACAAGGGGCGATCAACTTTGAACGCGATCCCGCCCGCGCCGCCATCAGCACCCGCACCGTGGCCGAGGTTGATGCCGCCATCCTGCCGCTGCTTGCCCGGCTTGCCAAAACTCCCGATGGATCGCCGCTTAGCCACATGTTGCATTCCAACATGCCCGCAGGCCAAACCCGCGCGCCCGAGGCTATCCTTCCAACCGTCAAGATCATCCTGCTCGGCGGCATGCAAGAACCCGGCCACGGTGCCGGCACGGTGCTGACCGGCCTGCTTGACCACCCAGACCAGATGGCCGCCCTGCGCGCTGACCTTGACGCCTTGCTGCCCCAGGCGGTCGACGAAGGCCTGCGCTGGATCGCTCCGATCGGCACCATGTCACGCATCACCACCTGCGACACCGTGCTTGGCGGCACGCCCCTGCCACGGGGCAGCCAGATCGCCGCCATCTTCGCCTCGGCCAACCGTGACGAGACCCGCTTTGCCAATCCCGATGCCTTCGACATCTTCCGCCCCCGCGCAAGCCACGCCGCCTTTGGCATTGGCCAACACTTCTGCGCCGGTAAATGGTTCGCCAAAGCCCAGATCGAGATCTTGCTGCGTGTCCTCTTCGAGCACTTCCCGCAAATCACCCGCGCCGGGCCTGCCGCCCCCTTCAACGGCTGGGAATTCCGCGCCCCAACTGCCCTGCACATCGCACACTAGGCGGCAAAACCCAAACCCGCCAACGTATGGCGCAAAACCATACGTCCGCCATACGCAAACCATACTCTCTGTTCAGCACCAATCCGGCCCCCGAAAGCGTTTTGCCACGCACAACCATAGATTGATCATCATTCGCTCACAGCTTGGGTGAATTAAGATTCATGCCGAAGACAAAACGCTATAAGCTGCACTTCGCACCAAGAAGGAAAACCCCATGCAAACCATGCTCGGCATCATCGGCGGCTCTGGCGTCTACCAGATCGACGGGCTTGAAGGTGCCTCTTGGGTCAAGGTCAAAACCCCTTGGGGCAAACCCTCGGACGAGGTGCTGGTGGGCCGCCTGAATGGCCAGCCCATCGCCTTCCTGCCCCGCCACGGCCGCGGCCATGTCCATAGCCCCAGCTCGGTGCCCTACCGCGCAAATATTGATGTTCTCAAACGTCTCGGCGTCACCGATGTCGTCGCCGTATCCGCCTGCGGCTCGTTGCGCACCGACTACGCACCCGGTGATTTTGTCATTGTAGATCAATATATTGACCGCACTTTCGCGCGTGAGAAATCCTTCTTCGGCCCCGGCCTCGTGGCCCATGTAAGCGTGGCCCACCCCACCTGCCCGCACCTCTCGCAGGCCTGCGAAACCGCCGCCCGCGATGCTGGCGCTACTGTCCATTCCACCGGCACCTACCTCGCCATGGAAGGCCCGCAGTTCTCCACTCTCGCCGAATCGCGCCTTTACCGCTCATGGGGCTGTGACGTCATCGGCATGACCGGCATGCCCGAGGCAAAACTCGCCCGCGAGGCCGAACTTTGTTACGCCTGCGTCGCCATGGTCACCGACTACGACTGTTGGCATGAAACCCATGGCGCTGTCGATGTTTCCAAAGTTATTCAAACCCTTACCGCCAATTCCGCGCAAGCCCGCCACATGGTAACCCGCCTGCCCGCTCTGCTTGGTGCCACCCATCCCCCCTGCGCCTACGGCTGCGATCACGCGCTGACCAACGCAATCATGACAGCCCCCGACCAACGCGACCCCGACCTTCTCAATAAACTCGACGCGATCCTAAACCGCGCCCTAAAGGCTTGATAACATGAATAAAACCGTCAAAGACTACATCCGCACCATTGTTGATTTCCCGCACGAAGGCATCCTGTTTCGCGATGTCACCACCCTGTTCGCCGACGCCCGCGGCTTTCGGATGGCGATAGATCAGCTGCTAACCCCTTACGCCGGCATGCGAATCGACAAAGTCACCGGGCTCGAAGCCCGTGGTTTCATTCTTGGCGGCGCGGTTGCCCATCAGCTTTCGACCGGCTTCATCCCGATCCGCAAAAAGGGCAAATTGCCGGGCAGCACCATCGCCCAAAGCTACACCCTTGAATACGGCGAAGCGGTGGTTGAAATCCATGACGATGCCCTAAAGCCCGGCGAAAAAGTGTTACTTGTCGATGACTTACTGGCCACAGGCGGCACTGCCGAGGCCGGCATCCGCCTGATCGAACGCCTCGGCGCCGAGGTGGTGGGTTGCGCTTTTGTCGTCGATCTGCCCGATCTTGGCGGCCGCAAAAAGCTCGAGGCGATGGGCATGGAAGTCCACGCCCTCTGCGCCTTCGAAGGACTTTAGCCACAGTAACGGTTTGGTAAGAATATCTGTTTATCCCTACCTTATCCGGATGAATGCTCAGTCGGATATCACGCTGCTTGCAACACGTGACCCAACTAACCCCAGCCCTGCCGGTTCACCCCGGTGGGGCATCTAAATTTAATGCC
Organism: Paracoccaceae bacterium; assembly: GCA_049696055.1. Taxonomy (GTDB): domain Bacteria; phylum Pseudomonadota; class Alphaproteobacteria; order Rhodobacterales; family Rhodobacteraceae; genus JBAVTI01. The sequence goes on from JBAVTI010000363.1 coordinate 4,013, forward strand.
CCCGCATTTTCTTTGCAAAAATACTCCCGCCGGAGGCTCCCCGCCTCAGAAGGCATTCAAGACATTGCAGAAAATTCCCCTGAACTAAAACGTCTTTTGCAGATGTATTCCGCGACAGCGCCGCCCAAAGGGGCTCAATGCCCCTGCGGACGGCCCCCCCTCACCCGCGCAACACCGCACCGGGGTTCATAATCCCCACCGGATCCAGCGCCGCCTTGATCGCCCGCATCGCCGCCAGCTTGGCCGGATCGCCATACCGCTCCAGATCCGCCACTTTCAACCGCCCGATCCCATGTTCCGCCGACACCGATCCCCCCATCGCGTCCACCATATCATGCACCAGCGTCTTGATCGCTTCGCGCTGATCCTCATGGTCCATACGGGTTCGCCCCCGCGGCGGAAATACGTTGTAATGCAGGTTGCCGTCGCCCAAATGGCCAAAGCAATTGATCCGCCAATCCCCCAAAGCCGCCAACGCCGGGCCCGCCTTGGCCAGAAATTCCGCAATCATTCCAAGTGGAAGCGAGATATCGTGGCTCGACACCGCCCCGATCCGCCGGTTGCCTTCGGGCAGGCTTTCGCGCAGCGTCCAATACTGTGACCGCTGGGCGCGCGACTGTGCGATCACCCCGTCCAACACCAAACCGGCGTCTGCCGCCGCGCCATAAAGCCCCTCCAGCGCCGCCGCCGGGTCCATCCCTGCGGGCAATCCCAGATCAATCAGCACCATCCAGTCGGGGGCCTGCGCAAAGGGCTGGCGCACCTCGGGCATGGTCTCGGTCAGGAAATCCAACCCCATCCGCGCGATCAACTCAAAGGCCGACACCAGCCCGCCAAGCCGTGCTTGCGCCAACGCCAGCAACCGCAGTGCTGCCGCAGGGTCAGGCACCACAAAGAACGCCGCCCCTTCGCCTGCAGGCACCGGCGACAGCTTCAGGCTGGCGGCGGTAATCACCCCCAACGTCCCCTCGGCCCCGATCAGCAGGTTCTTCAGATCATAGCCGGTGTTATCCTTGCGCAGCCGTTTTAGCCCGTGCCAAACCGACCCATCGGGCAACACCGCCTCCAATCCCAGACACAAATCGCGCGCATTGCCATAGCGCAGCACATTCACTCCCCCGGCATTGGCCGACAGATTGCCACCGATTCGACAAGAGCCTTGGCTTGCCAACGTCAGCGGGAACAACCGCCCCACCGCGGCAGCCGCAGCCTGCACATCGGCCAAAATCGCCCCGGCCTCGGCAATCAGCACATTCTCATCGGGGTAAACCGCCCGCACCTGCGCCATCCGCTCCAGCGACACCAGCAGCGGCACTGGCCCCGACGGCATCACCTGCCCCCCCACCAGCCCGGTGCCGCCGCCCAACGGCACCACGCCCACCCTTGCTTGCGCACAGGCCCGTATCACCACCGCCATATCTTCGACGCAAAGAGGTGCCGCCACCGCCGCCCCCAGCCCGGTCCACCGCCCGCGCGGATCGGCAAGATGTCGCGGCTCGGGTGTGCGCAGGGTGCCGGGCGGCAATGGCGCCGCAAGACTTTCCAGAAAATCAGGGGTGGCGCGGTTCAACATCACTATCCTCATTTTCGCTGCAATTTCATGCCAATAGGCCGGTCAAGCTACCCCTAGCCCACATCCGTCCGCCCCCGCCGATCCCCCCGCAAATTGGCATAGAGCACATGGTTGCGCCACCGCCCACTGATCTGCAAATAGCTTTGCGCAACGCCTTCATATTTGAAACCGGTCTTTTCCAGCACCCCGCGCGAGGCAGCGTTTTCCGGCAGACATGCCGCCTCAACCCGGCTTAGATCCAGCATCGTAAAGCCATGATGCACCACCGACAAAATCGCCTCGCGCATGAACCCCTGGCGCGCAAACGGCTGCCCCACCCAATAGCCCAGCGTCCCCGCCTGCACCGGGCCGCGGCGGATATTGTCGAGTGTAATCGCCCCAATCAGCGCACTATCGCTGCGCCTTATCATCAACAAGGGTAGCGCTGTGCCCGCAGCCTGCGCCCGCCCCGCCCAATACACCCGGTTGGTAAAGGCTTTGCGGCTAAGATGATCATACGACCAGACCGGCTCCCACTGGGTCAGAAATCCGGCACTCGCCTCGCGCAGGGCCGCCCAATCGCGATAGTCAGAATGCACAGGCAACCGCAGCGTCATGCGCTCGGTTTCAATCCGAACCTTGCGGCGCAGACCCAGCATCAGGCCGCCAGCCGCTTTCGGATCGCCACAAGATCAGGGGCACCGCCCACCGGGCCATAAAGCGCCAGCGCCGTATGTGCGCCTGCCATTTCGCCCGCATAGCGCCGCACGCCCGCCGTGGTGACCGCGTCAATCTTTGCCACCGCTTCTTCGACATCCGGCACCCGGCCATAGATATGCAGCAACCGCGCCAACCGTTCGGCGCGGCTTGACGGGCTTTCCAGCCCCATCAGCATCCCCGCCTTGATCTGCGACCGCGCCCGCGCCACCTCGGCCTCGGACATATCGTCAGCGGCGCGCTTCAACTCGTCGATGGTCAGGTGCACCAGATCGCCAATTTCCTCAGCCGAGGTTCCGGCATAGACCGTGATCTGCCCGGTATCCTCATATGCCCCGCTTTGCGCAAAGATCGAATAGCACAAACCCCGCTCTTCGCGGATTTTCTGGAACAGCCGCGATGACATGCCGCCACCCATGGTGCCCGCATAAACCTGCGCGGTATAAACATCTTCATGGCGATAGCCCGGTGCCTCGAACGACAGCGCGAAATGCACCTGCTCCAATTCCTTAACCTCACGCCGCTCGGCGCCGATGAATTTTGCGGGCTGGATCAGCGGGCTGCCCACCGGTTTCAGATCGCCAAAAATCTCTTTGGCCTGCGCCAGAATGGCGTCATGATCAACGCCCCCCGCCGCCGCCAAAATCATCTGATCCGGCCCGTAATGTTCGGCCACAAACTTGGTCAGGTCTTTGCGCTTGAACGCCGCCACCCGTTCCGCAGGGCCCAAAATGGTGCGGCCGAATGGCTGATCGGGGTAGGATGCCTCTTGCAGCCAGTCGAAAATGATGTCGTCCGGCGTGTCCAGCGCCTGCCCGATCTCTTGCAAGATCACATGCCGCTCGACCTCGATCTCGCGCTTGTCGAACACCGGATTCAGCACGATATCGCCGATCACATCCAGCGCTAGCGCCACATCGGCACTTAGAACCCGTGCGTAATAGGCGGTCATTTCCTTGCTGGTATAGGCGTTGATATAGCCGCCAACATCTTCAATTTGCTCGGCAATTTGCAGTGGCGACCGCTTTTTGGTGCCCTTGAACGCCATATGCTCCAGAAAATGCGCAATACCGTTTTGTTCGGCGCGCTCGTGCCGCCCGCCCGCCGTAACCCAAATCCCAACCGAGGCTGATTTCAGCCCCGGCATATCTTCGGTCACAACGCGAAAGCCATTTGAAAGCGTGTCCAGGCGAAGCGTCAATGCGCGGTCCTCTCGCGGATAAGGGCTTCCAGTGCCCCAAGATCATTCGGCACCCGCGTTACCCGCTCGGGCCGGTCAAACAAGTCGCCCATGCGAACCGGAAGCGCTGGCCGCACCCCCATCGCCGCCTCGACGGCATCGGGAAATTTCGCGGGATGCGCCGTCGCCAGTGTGATCATCGGGGTTGGCCCCAGATGATCCGCAGCCACTTTCACGCCCACGGCAGAATGCGGGCACAGCACCTCACCGGTCGCCGCATAGGTCTGGGTAATGGTGGCGCGGGTCTCGTCTTCCGAACAGCGCCCCGAGGCAAACGTATCGCGCAACGCCTGCAACGCCCCTTGGCTGATATGAAATCCGCCCGATTTCAACTCGTCCATCAAGGCTGCAACCGCAGCGCCATCGCGGCCGTAGGCATCAAACAACGCCCGCTCAAAATTTGACGACACCTGAATGTCCATCGACGGGCTGATCGAGGCTTTTACCCCATTGGTCACATAGTCCCCCGACACCAAGGCCCGGTGCAAAATGTCATTCTGGTTGGTTGCGATCACCAGCTTTTCGATCGGCAACCCCATCTTGCGCGCGATATAGCCCGCGAAAATGTCGCCAAAATTGCCCGTCGGCACGGTGAACGAAACCGCCCGCCCCGGCGCGCCCAAAGCCACCGCCGAGTAGAAAAAATACACCACCTGCGCCAGAACCCGCGCCCAGTTGATGCTGTTCACTCCTGCCAGCCGCACCCCATCGCGAAAGGTGAAATCGTTGAACATATCCTTTACGCGCGCCTGACAATCGTCGAAATCGCCATCCATCGCCAGCGCATGCACGTTGGCCTCAATCGGCGTCGTCATCTGCCTGCGCTGCACGTCCGACACCCGACCATGCGGGAACAGAATAAAGATATCGACGTTGCTCAGGCCGCGAAACGCCTCGATCGCCGCCGATCCGGTATCGCCACTGGTCGCCCCGACGATGGTGATCCGCTCGCCTGTCTTGGCCAATGCCGCCTGCATCATCTGCCCGATCAACTGCATGGCAAAATCTTTGAACGCCAAAGTCGGGCCGTGGAACAATTCCAGCAAGAAATGGTTCGGCCCCAGTTGCACCATCGGCGCGCGCGCGGCATGGCCAAACCCGGCATAGGCCGCTGCAATCAAGCCGCGAAACTCGTCATCGCCAAAGGTATCGCCCAAATACGGCCGCATCACCCGAAACGCAGTTTCCTCATACGATAGCCCCGCCAGCGCCGCGATATCCGCCGCCGCCATGACCGGCACCGCTTCGGGCACATACAGCCCGCCATCGCGCGCAAGGCCCGTCATCATCGCCTCGCCAAAGCCC
>JBAVTI010000364.1:0-2048 GCA_049696055.1 Paracoccaceae bacterium
AAAAGCGCGATGCGGTCATCCTGGTCGATGCGCAACGACAGTTTTTTCAGAACCGGCGGGCCACCGTAACCTACGGAAACGCCTTCCATATTGATGATGGGCGGCGAAAGTTCCTCGGGTTCGGGGAAGGTGAAAACCTGTTTGCGGGCCTCTTCCGGTGGGGTGATCGTGGTCATCTTTTCCAGCATTTTCACGCGGGATTGGGCTTGCACGGCCTTGGAGGCTTTGGCCTTGAAGCGATCAACAAAGGATTGCAGATGCGCGCGGCGGGCGTCTTGTTTCTTGGCCTCGGCCTGCAAGACGGCACGCTTTTCGGCCATCTGGCGGGCGAATTGGTCGTAGGGGCCGTTCCAATAGGTCAGCTTTTTGCTGTCGAGATGCAAAATGCCTTGGACGGCGCGGTTCAAGAGGCCGCGGTCGTGCGAGATGATCAGGACGGTGTGGGGGTATTTCTGAAGGTAGGCCTCGAGCCACAAAGCGCCTTCAAGATCAAGGTAGTTGGTCGGCTCGTCGAGCAGCAACAGATCGGGCTGCGCAAACAGCACCCCCGCAAGCGCCACGCGCATGCTCCAGCCGCCCGAGAAGTCGGAGCAGGGGCGTTGCTGGGCCTCGTTATCAAAGCCCAAGCCCTTGAGAATGCTGGCAGCGCGGCCTTCGGCAGACCAGGCGTCGATGTCGGCCAAGCGGTGCTGAATATCAGCAATGCGGTGCGGGTCGGTGGCGGTTTCAGCCTCGGCCAACAGGGCGGTGCGTTCGGTATCGGCCTGCAAAACCGTGTCGATCAGCGAGGTCGAGGAGGAGGGCACCTCTTGCGCGACGCCGCCGATCTTTGAGCGGGCAGGCAGCGTGATGTCGCCGCCTTCCAGCGCCAGTTCGCGCTTGATCAGCCGGAACAACGTGGTTTTGCCAGCGCCATTGCGCCCGACAAGACCGACCTTGTGGCCATAGGGAATGGTTGCGGAAGCGCCCTCAAACAGCGGGCGGCCTTCGACGGAATAGGTGATGTCTGAAATTCTGAGCATGCGGCGTTCCCTGCCTGATGGGCGGGGCGGCGTCAAGGCGCACAACGGCTTTGCCGCGCGGAATGCAACGTCTGTTTTGCGTATGGCGCGTGTATGGCTTTGCGCCATACCTGAAAAGACCGCTTTGCTGCGGTCTTTTCAAGGGCGGCGGCTTCTGCTAGCAGGGCGGCATAATCTGGGAACGGGCAGGGGCCCGGTTCCGCAATCTGGAAAAAGAGAACATCATGGCCGTAGAGCGCACCCTTTCGATCATCAAACCCGACGCAACCAAGCGCAACCTGACTGGCAAGATCGTGGCCAAGTTCGAAGACGCAGGTCTGCGTGTTGTGGCATCCAAGCGCATCCATTTGTCGATGGCGCAAGCGGGCGCGTTTTATGCCGAGCATTCGGCACGCGGCTTTTATGGCGAGCTGTGCGAGTTCATGGCGTCGGAGCCGGTTGTGGTTCAGGTGCTGGAAGGCGAAGGCGCTATTGCCAAGAACCGTGAAGTAATGGGTGCGACTGATCCGGCTGAAGCAGCTGCTGGCACGATCCGCAAAGAGTTTGCGCTGTCGAAGGGCGAAAACTCGGCGCATGGCTCGGACAGTGAAGCTGCGGCTGCACGTGAGATCGCGTTCTTCTTCTCGGGTCTTGAAATCGTCGGCTGATCCCGCGCGGCAAAAACCGTCGTAGGATTTTGGGAGGCGCTATTTGGAGCGCTTTACCACACCCAAGGCATCAAGGGCCGCTTCGATATCGGAGCGGCCTTTTGATTTTGACCATGTAGCGACGGGGCCGGATTTGGCGGCCTGAAGTTTCAGCGCGTCAAAACGCAGGCGCAGGGTTTTCTTTTCCTCGCCGTGGCAATCGTTCCAGGGGCGGCCTTGCAGGCCCATCACCAGCGCGTAGTAGCCGATGAAATGTGCAGGCAGACCTGCCGCGAGCCAGCGAAGATAGGCCGCATCGGCGCCAAGGTCGCGGATTTGTTCGGCGGACGTCAGGCCCGCGCGGGCGAAGGCGGCTTCGGTGGCGGGGCCGAGGTTGGGG
>JBAVTI010000365.1:0-21576 GCA_049696055.1 Paracoccaceae bacterium
CACCAAATGCGTCGCGGCCACCAGAACTTCGTATTCGCCAAAGAACATCTCAGCCCGCGGTCCCGCCATAAGCATCCGATGCTGCGGCGACACCAACATATCACGCTCTGGCAAAGCCCCCCCCAACGCCCCCGCCCGAATCCGGATCGGGTTCAGTTTGGGTTGCAGCGCCAAATCAATGCGCGTCAGCTTGCGCGAGCCTACCCAACGGATTGATTGATAGCCATTGTCGCGGGTGAAAACCCGGTCACCAATGGCCAGATCCTCAACCTGTACCTCGCCGCGTTCGGTGACGATCAGACTGCCGGGGGTAAAGCATGGGATGATCTGCTCGATGTTGGAAAATGCCAAACTGCCAATAACGGCACCGCCGCCATCAAGAAATTCGACCGTGCCATTCTCTGAATTCATCGGATCAAAGATGATGTTGGTCAGGCCCTTGCCATATCCAGCAAGGTTCAGGATGTCGAAGTCATCGCCGCCTTCGCCGCCATCAATGCCATCGCCGATGCCACCGTATGCCACGTCGCGGTCGTCGCCACCCTGAACCGTATCCGCCCCGTCGCCACCGTTCAGGGTGTCGTTTCCACTCCCCCCAAACAAGCTATCGACGCCAAGTCCACCATCCAGCAGGTCATTCCCCGCCCCGCCCGAAAGCCAGTCATTTCCGTCATCGCCAAAGACCGTGTCATTGGCGGCACCGCCTTGGATTTGGTCAAGACCTTCGCCGCCGTAAAGCAAAGTTGCATCATCGCCACCGGTCAGGGTGTCATTGCCAAGACCGCCATAGAGGGTGTCCAGACCTGCGCCACCGTAGGCCGCGTCGTTGCCATCGCCGCCCAGCATACTATCATTGCCGATGCCGCCATAAATCAGGTCATCGTCCAGGCCGCCGTCAATCGTATCGTCGCCCGCCTGGCCATCAAGGGTGTCAACACCAGCGCCGCCGAACAACACATCGTTGTCCGCGCCGCCCAGCACGCGATCATTTCCCGCATCGCCATAGAGCAAGTCATTGCCCGCGCTGCCGCGCACATCATCGGCGTCGTTGCCGCCGAAAAGCGTGTCATTGCCAGCGCCACCGTCAAAGGCATCGATGCCAGCACCACCATCCAGCAGGTCATTGCCGTCACCGCCATTCAACCCATCCGCGCCATCGCCACCATAAAGCGTATCATCGCCAATGGCACCGTCCAGATAGTCATCGCCCAGACCACCATAGACCAGATCATTGCCTGCCCCGGCATAGGCCACGTCATTGCCGTCGCCTGCCAAGATCAGATCATCATCGTTGCCGGCAAGGTTATCGCCTGCGTCAACCATGTCGCCTTCGGGATCACCGCTATAGACGGTGTCGATAAGATCGTCGCCCGCCGTCCCTTCGACAATGTAGTTCGGCAAAATCGGCACCGATGGGATACCCATCGCCACCAACTGATCTGGGCTAGACACCATCGCCGGCGCGGTGCCGATCAGCGTCAGACTTTCGCCATTGGGGAAGGTCAGAACCGCGTTGCCATTGCCATCGTCACTGACGACCACATCGGCCACATTGACCGGATCGCCGTTCGCATCAGCCAGACCGGACACATCCAACTGATCGACGCCCGTAAAGGTGCCATCGCCGTTGTCGATCGGAGAGGTAAAGAACCGGACAATATCTGCGCCAGATCCATTGCCAAGCACCAGTGTATCGGTCTCATCGCCCAACGAAAGCAGCTCGATCTCGGAGTACGTGGCCGTTGATGCCCCGCTGGTGATGGTACCAGATTCAGGGTTCGCCCCCGTCAGATCAATCGTAACGCTGCCATCCAAGGCACTGAGGTCGAGCAAATCACCATTAACTTCAGAGGTTTCACCGCCAACAAGGGTAGTGTTCCCAAAGCCTGTATCCAGTGTGATCGAGTCGTCGCCACCTTCGCCCAAGACCGTGTCATTACCGGTTCCGCCGACAAGCAGGTCATCGCCTTCACCGCCCAGCAGGCTGTCATCACCGGCTTGGCCGAACAGCAAGTCAACGCCTGCCCCACCCATCAAAGTATCGTTGCCGTCACCGCCCAGCAAGTGATCGCTGCCATCTTCGCCCAGCAATAAATCGTTGCCGACGTCACCGTTCAGCGTATCATCACCCATTCCGCCGTAAACGGTATCGTTGCCCAAACCCGCCATAACGTCGTCATTTCCAGCACCCGCCAGCACCAGATCGTCGTTTGGGGCATGGCCGGAAAGGCTTGCGTCGTTGTTGTCGATGCGGTCGCCGTCGGGATCGCCCAGATAGGCGGTGTCGATAACGTCGTTCCCGGCGGTGCCGGAAACGGTGCCATCCGGACGGGTGGTAAGCACGCCGTCCACATACAGATTTTCGATATTGTAAAACGCCAGCGTCCCGCCCGCAGTAAAGGTGATGGTGCCACTTTCGCTATTGAACGGATCCCAGCTGACAAAGGCCACATCGCTGACATGCAGCGTGTCGTTGTCGGTACCGGTAGTTACGGTTTCATAGCCGTCAACATAATCGCCCGCGCCACCATAGAAGGTATCGGCGTCTTCTTCCCCAAGCATCGTATCGGCACCGAGCCCGCCGTAAAGCGTATCTGCGCCATTGGAGCCCTGCATTTGGTCGTCGCCGTCTTCGCCGTAGACAATGTCGTTTTCGCCCGAGCCGGTAATGGTATCGTTCCCGGCGCCGCCATAGACGGTATCGTCGCCAAAGCCGCCATACATCTCGTCATTGCCGTCACCGCCAAAAATCTGATCGGTGCCGATACCACCATAGACGGAATCATTGCCTGAGCCGCCGTACATGGAATCACTGCCCACGTCGCCGCGCACAAAATCGTTGCCTTCACCGCCATAGACGGTGTCGTTTCCGCTATCGCCCTGAATATAGTCATCGCCCGCGTCGCCTGAAATCAGGTCGTTGTCGTTGCCGCCATAGACATCATCATCGCCCAGTCCCGAGGCCACGCTATCATTGCCATCACCGGCATAAATCTCATCGTTATCCGTGCCTGCAGGCAGGAAAATCGAGTCGCCATTGTCGATCACATCGCCATTGTTATCGACATAGCCCGCGCCAATGCTGTCGGCCCCTGCGGTGCCATAGATGATGCCATCCGGGTTGCCGCCGTTAAGCACCAGCGTTTCGATCTCGTTGAACGCCAGCGTCCGGCCATCGTCAAATGTCAGGGTGCCAGCTTCGTTGGTGCCGCCGCCATAGGTGATGCCAATGACGTTATTGGCTGCCAAGGTATCGTTATCGCTGCCCCCCTCGCCGCCGACGATTACATCACCCCCACCGCCGGCAAAATAGTCAGCATCATCGCCGCCATAGAGGCTGTCATCGCCCGCGCCACCGGTCAGCGTATCAAAACCTGCCTCGCCATAAAGGCTGTCATCCCCCTCGGCCCCAGAGATTGCGTCCGCACCAAAGCCGCCATAGACGGTATCCCTATCTGCGCCACCGTTGATGGTATCATCACCGCCATTGCCACGGATGACATCGGCCAGCCCATCAGTGCCGTCGATCTGATCGCCCTGAAGGTCGGCATAGCCGATATCCATCACTTCGGCTGCGTCCGTACCATCGACAATGCCATCAGGGCCGCCGTTGATGATGACATTCTCGATATTGGTAAAAGTCATGGTCGAGGCGTCGACAAAAGTGATTATGCCGTTTTCGCCATTGGCAAGATCATAGCTAATCGACAACACGTCGTTGGCGATAAGGGTGTCGACGTCATCGCCGCCCTCGCCACCATCCACCACGTCGCCTGCGCCAGCAATAATGGTATCCCGGTCATCGCCGCCGTCGAGCAGGTCTACCCCAGCACCGCCGTCAAGGCTGTCTGCACCGGCACCTCCAGCAAGAATATCATCGCCCGCATCGCCGGAAAGCGAGTCATTGCCCAGGCCTCCGTCTAACGAATCAACACCATCGCCACCGAAAAGTGTGTCATTGCCCGCATCGCCCAAAAGCGTGTCGGCATCATCGCCGCCGTAAAGCGCATCTTCATCCACGCCGCCAGAAAGTGTATCGGTGCCAATGTTGCCGTAAAGCACGTCATTTCCGGCGTCGCCCATAAGGCTGTCGTTATCCTGCTGGCCATCGATTGTATCGGCCCCATCGCCGCCAAAAATCGTTTCATTGCCGGAAGAACCGTAGGCGAGATCGTTGCCTATGCCGCCATAAACCTGATCTGCACCATCACCTGACCAGATAGAGTCATTCCCGGCACCAGCCAGAATGTAGTCATCCTCGCCAGTCGTACCGAAAACGCCTGTGGCATCATCGTTGTCAATAAAATCGCCATCGGCATCGCTATAGATGTTTCCAATGGAATCGTCCGAAGCGGTTCCGGATACGATACCATCGGTGATCAGAATCTGAACGTTTTCAATGTTTGTGAAGGCAAGTGACGTGCCATCATTGAAAGTGACAATGCCGTTTTCGGCATTTGCCCCATCGTAATTGATCGACTGCACATCGCGGACGTACAGGGTGTCGTTGTCATTGCCGCCCTCGCCGCCGTCGATAACATCGCCTGAACCGCCAAGAAGGGTGTCAGAATCGTCGCCACCCTGCAGTGTATCTGCATCGGCTCCGCCGCTAATCGTGTCATTTCCGATGCCACCAGCCAGTGTGTCACTGCCGGTATGGCCAAGGATTATGTCTGCACCAGCGCCGCCATCAACCGAGTCATTTCCCCAATTGGCGTCGATACTATCATCGTCAGCACCGCCAAAGATGCTGTCGCCACCCGCGCCGGCCATGATGAAATCCTGGCCAGCGTCGCCATAAACCGTATCAGAGGCGGCATCCCAGCCACCGTAAAGCGCATCATCCCCCGCGCCGCCGTAAACGACATCCGCACCATCGCCGCCGTCGAGTGTGTCCGCGCCATCTTCGCCATAGACGGTGTCGCTACCACTTCCCCCGAGAGCGGAATCGCGCCCTGCCCCGCCATAGACGATATCATTTCCCGCGCCCGACAGAATGGTATCATTGCCCAAGCCTGCCAGAACCAGATCATCATCACCCACGGTGCCACTGACGCCAAGACCATCATTGGCATCAATCATGTCGCCATTCTGGTCACCGGCATAAGTGGTATCGATCAGATCATAGCCGTCGGTTCCGGTGACGGTGCCATCAGGCGAAAGGCTGGCGACGGTATGGATGGTGATAAAACCAACGTCCGACGTGCCGTTGCCATCAACCACCGTGTAAGTCAGGCTATTCGAGCCAATATCGCCGTCCGCCAGAACGGTAATAGTACCATCGGCGTTTAGGGTGACCTGCTCGCCTGTCGCCAGGGTGATGGTCTGACCGACAGCAATATCCTGCCCGTTTATCTGGGTAATGGTCAGGCCGGTGTTGGTTAAATCGGCATCATTTGCCAGAATATCGTAGGTCCGGGTGCCGCCTGCCACCAAGGTAATATCGTCGTCCATCGCCAGCGTCACAGTCTGGATACTGTCACCCGCGATCAAAAGGTTCGAATCCCACCCAGAATCGCCAGCATCAGCAATACCGATCTTGATGGTGTTTATTTCGCCCGGATTTACCGGTGCCTTGAACGTCAAAGTGATGGTATAGCCGTCCATCTCGGTATTGGCTAGATCGGCATTTTCAGGGTTGTCGACATAGAGGTTCTGGTTCGAGGTCGTGTTGACCGAGTCAATCGACACAGCGGTATTGCTGATCGACAACGGCACAAAATTACCGTTGACCCAGACGCCGACAGCGTCGTTGTAGCCGCCGTTCACATATTCAAGATATTCTTCCGACGAAAACACGAACTGCATCGTCAGGTAATCGCCGGTCGGTATGAAATCCGCCTGAAAGATCGCCCCATCATAGGTGAGCGCGCCGGCAATGCTGTTCAGATCTGCATCCCCGTTGATGCCGCCTGTCGTATCCGTGCTGGTTCCCGCGACCAGGTTGGTATCAGCCGTGCCGCTGCTATTGGTAAAGCTGCTGACATTGCCGGTAGACAGAATGACCCCCGTATCGCTGGGTGCCACCCCTGGAATCGTCGTGTCTGCGCCCGAATAAATCCCAGATGAAACGGAATCGCCAGAATACGTGGCGTTCACAATCTGGATGCCCGCACCAAACATTTCGTTCGCCATGTCAAGCGCAGTCGCGGTCGTGTTGATTGCCAATTCAGTTGCGATGGCCATGACGATTATTCTTTCACAGGGAAATGGATGGTGATTTTGGGGCGATCGGTCATCGCGCAGCGCCTTTGCCAGTCAGTGTCGTCGCTACAGAAAATGAAGACGCCAAACCAAGACTAGCCATGCCGCGCCGTTGGCACGGCACAGCAGCGAAATCGTTCGCTGCGTTTTGACAAGCTGACTTCAAATTTTTCCCCAACTCATGAAACCACCAAAGCCTCTCGCAGAACGAAGGGGCTTTGCAGCAGGCATGGCGTCAGAATTAGCCAGAAATTATGGCCAAAACGTGTGATATCTGGGTAACCACGATGGTGAATTGGATCAATTTTGTGATGAATTTGGGGCAAGATGATCAGACCTGAAACAATGCCTTCCCTAGGGAACGACTGTTGCACGATTCACCGGCAAACAAGATGAACTGGAAAAGGAGCCCCAAATGAGGCCCCTTTCCTTTGCGAGCCTGGTGGCACCATGGGTGCAATCAGGCCACGCTGCATAACCCTTATTGCACCAAAAGCCGGGCTTCGTGCTTTTTCAACGTGCGACGCGCGGCAGCATAGCCTTCCAATCCTTGCTCGGTTTTCAGATCCGGGAACAATTCAAAGATTTCGTTGCGCTGCGCGTTGCCCATGCCCTTTAGCGTGTAATCACCAGGCTGGAAGCTTTCGGTCCATGCCCCGTTCGACAGCACCACTTCGTGCTTGTCGAACATGATGTGAACATAGGTGGTGCCGATGCTATCGACCTCGTGCACACCCTTGCCCGACACCAGATGCTTGGCCGCAACCAACACTTCGTGTTCGTCAAAATACAAAGCGGTACGGTCATTAGCCACCAACAAGCGGTGGTTCGGCGAAACCATCATGTCACGTTCTGGCAGGCCGTTGCCAAGGCTGCCCTGACGGACAAGGATTGGCTTCATATGCGGGTTCACGGTCATGTCTTGCCAGCTAAGCGCCTTGGCACCAGTCCAACGGATTTCCTGAATGCCATTGTCACGCGTGATAACCTTGTCACCCGCGCGCAGGCTTTCTACCGGCACTTCGCCACGCGGGGTGGCGATCAAAGTGCCTGGTGTAAAGCATGGGATCACATTCTCGATGTTGGTGAATTCAAGCGAACCCGTCACGTTGCCGTCGGCATCAAGGAAGTTTACGGTGCCGTTTTCGACGTTGGCGGGATCGTAGTTAACCTGCAGCGGGCCAGCGCCGCGCAGATCAAGCGTGTCATAGTCAACGCCACCTTCATCGCCGTTGATGACGTCGCCGTTGCCGTTGTCCGCAGACCCGACAACGAAGGTGTCTTGATCATCGCCACCAAGCATGTCGTCAAGGCCTTGGCTGGCGAGGATCGTATCATCGCCGATGCCACCGATCACGGTATCATCGTCGATGCCACCATCCAGCAGGTCGTTGCCCACACCGCCGTCGATCACATCATCGTCATCCATCCCGAAGATAGTGTCGTTGCCAGCGCCACCAACAATCGTGTCACGGCCATTGTCGGGGCGCAGATCGGTCGCATCGGGGATATTTACCGCATCCGGCACATTGGGGGCATACCCGCCATAGATCAGATCATCATGATCACCACCGTCGATCAGATCAGATCCTTCGCCGCCGATAATGGTATCCCGGCCGCTGCCACCAAACAAAGTGTCATCGTCAAAACCACCGTCGATCAAATCCAGCCCGGTACCGCCATAGACGACATCGTTGTCATCGCCGGTCGTGATGGTATCGTTGCCAATGCCACCGTAAACGGTGTCCAGATCGTTGTTGGGATTGCTGTCGGCCGGGTATAGGCCGGGGTAGCCGCGATCCGGCAGCGGAATTCCACCAGAGCCGGTATTGATCACATCATCGCCGGTATCGCCGAAGACCAGATCATTGCCATCGGTGCCAGCCAGCGTATCGTTGCCATCGCCACCGCGGAGCGTGTCATTGCCTGCGCCACCATCGACATTGTCATCGCCCAGACCTGCGACAACACTATCAGCCCCAAGTCCGGAAAGAACCGTGTCATTGCCGTCGCCTGCGATAACATAGTCGTCGTTAGGTGCAGCGCCCGGCAGCAAAGCGTCGCTGCCGTCGATCACGTCGCCATCATTGTCGCCCGTGTAGGTTGCATCAATCAGGTCGCCCCCGGCGGTGCCATAAACAATGCCATCGCGGCCCGCTGGTTCCACGGTGACAAGCACTTGGCCGACATCGTTACCGCCGTTGCCATCGGTGATCTCGTAGGTGATTGTCGCCGTACCGGTGAACCCATCATTGGGCGTAAAGGTCAGGCTGCCGTTCGCGTTGACCACAACTGTGCCATCGGGCGACGTCGGGGTGCCAAGGATTGCCAGCGTATCGCCGTCGACATCGGTGTCATTTCCCAAAACCGGAATCGTCACGGCGGTATTCAGCGGGGTAGTTGCAGCATCGTCCACTGCGACTGGCGCGTCATTGACCGGGTTGACGGTCACCGTAACGGTCGAGGTTGCGGTGTTTCCATCAGGATCGGTGACGGTATAGGTGATGATATCGGTGCCGTTGAAATCGGGGTTCGGTGTATATTCCAGAAGGCCGTCAGAACCGATGGTCACCGTTCCATTTGGCGACGTGGCCGTGGTAACGGTAAGTGGCTGGCCCTGCGGATCGGTGTCATTGCCCAACACAGGAATGGTGACAGAAGTCTCTTCATTGGTTGTCGCAGCGTCCGGGTTCGGGTTTGGATTGCCGTCCAAATTATCAACCGTGTCGGAAATGGTGAACGTATCCACCGTGCCAGCGAAATGCTGATCGATATTGTTCAGCAGGTCTGGGTTGGACGTCGATTGCCCTGCGCCGATGATCCATGGCTGATTAACGCCTTGACCCGACATATCCATGGTCAACCCATTGGGCACCGGCGCATCGAACGTGTCATTTTGGGTAATGTTATCAATGACAAGATTGCCACCGGTCGCAGCATCCCAAGAGTAGCTGAGATTGATCTCGTCGCCCGGTGCGTAGAATCCGGCGGGCGTGCCAAAAGTTTCAGACCCGGTAGGGGTTTCATGAACGATCTGGATGCTGCCATCGGGAAGGATGTCGATATGATAGCCACCGTCGGTCGTACCAACGCTGTCACGCGACAACACTGTCTGTGGGTTGGTGATCGCAGTGGCACCGGTGGTGAAATGGATTTCCAACGTGCCGTGATCCATCTGAAACGCCGGATCCTGGTAGATCTTGATCAAGTCGTTCTGACCATCCAGAATTGCCTGTCCGCCGACAGCTGCCGCACCATTGATGTAGACACCATCCTGCGCGCCATTACCCAGCGCCGTATCGGAAACGTGGGTCAAGGTGTCGTTGAAAGTGTACTGCGCAAATACCGGCATCTTCAGTTCCTCATTTCAGCAGAGAACCAGAATACTGGCCTCATCCGATCCAAACATCGCGTCTCCAAACGGAAACGCACGATCGGCGCGACCCGGTTACCCGGAACCCTGCGCCACGATGCCAAATCGTCAGACGTGAAAGGAGACGTGAAGACGCAGCCCACCAGAAGGAGGGCCATAACCAAGGGGCCACACTGTTTAAGTGTGAACCAGAAAACGGAATGAAATCTCCGAAGCTTGGCAGCGCTTTCGTAACCACTCCCGCGCCATGCGGCGCATCACCACTAACGACCGCCCCCACGGCCACAATGTCTTACCCAGCAAGACATGCTCTAAATACCTTCTGTTAATCGCGGCGAAAAGGGAAAAACGACATCCCTGTGGCACCGGTTGGAAGTAACCAATCCAAGAGGCGCGCGACCCAAATCGCAGCCTTACAAGCCTAGAGAGAGTAGTGTCTCCAAAGCCACTTCGAAATGAATATGGAATACTGGCTGAATCCGCTGAAAATAATGGATTATTGGTGATCTCTGGTTAGGGTTTCCAAGGTAACTGTTTCCATATTGGCAACAAATACCCACACCTGACGTTGCGTTAATCATGGCCATTTTTTTGCCATGTTTCAAACGCGGAGATCGAGGTTTGTTTACAGACCGCTACCAATCCGGTTCAAAATGTCAGGAATGTGCAATTTAAACATTTATTTACGTTAACAATTGCCGAATCACCCCGGCAAAATAAGGCGAAAATTAGACAAGATTTTTTGAGATGTGGTGCCCGAGGCGAGACTCGAACTCGCACGCCTTGCGGCGGAGGATTTTGAGTCCTCTGCGTCTACCATTCCACCACTCGGGCCACGAAACGGGGTTTAGCTCGCCCCGGTGCCCGCGTCAATACGCGGAAAACCGGTTCGAAAAAACT
Source organism: Paracoccaceae bacterium (assembly GCA_049696055.1). Taxonomy (GTDB): domain Bacteria; phylum Pseudomonadota; class Alphaproteobacteria; order Rhodobacterales; family Rhodobacteraceae; genus JBAVTI01. Next base: position 10,478 of record JBAVTI010000365.1, read on the forward strand.
GTTCGTCTCTTACAGGCTGCTGGCGTTGAAGGTGTCACACTGTGCCAGTTGTCCGGTCTTGTAGCCACGCACGAACCAACGCGACCGCTGCTCGGATGTGCCGTGGGTAAAGGTGTGCGGCATCGGGCGCTGCCCTGCGTTGCGTTGCAGCGTATCGTCGCCAATCTGACGGGCTGCATTTACAGCCTCTTCCAAGTCGGCCTGATCAATGGTGCCAAACTGGCGCGATGCTTCACGCGCCCATATGCCCGAAAAACAATCAGCCTGCAGTTCAACCTGAACTGAAATTGCGTTGCTTTCCTCTTCAGACACTTGCGAGCGAACATCGTTGGCTTGGCTAAGGATGCCAAGCTCGTCTTGCACATGATGGCCAATTTCATGGGCCACAACATAGGCAGATGCAAAATCACCCTTGGCACCAAGCCGTTGTTCAAGTGTGGTGAAAAATTCCGTATCAAGATAAACCTTCTTGTCGCCGGGGCAGTAAAACGGCCCCGTCGCCCCAGAGGCCCCGCCACAGGGCGATTGGGTCACGCCCTTGAACAGCACCAGAATGGCCGGTTTATAAGGTGCGCCAACCTGTTGCTGGAACACATTTGCCCAGACTTCTTCGGTGTCTGCCAGCGTCACCGAAACAAACTCGCCTGCAACCTTGTCGGCTTGGGTCAATTCTGCCGGCGCACCGCCCTGCCCGGCACCCGGATCATTCAACAATGGAGTGACGTCGATCCCCAGAAAATAGCCGATCACCAGCACCGCAATTAGGCCCACGCCACCAATACTACCGGTGCGGCCCAAAGAAGCCCCACGGCGATCCTCGATATTGCCGCTGCCGCGTCTGCCCTTCCAATCCATGTGGTCACCCCTTACCCTTGTTTGCGGCCAAGTCTAGCCAAAGTCTTACGCGGGCGGAACCCCTTTGCTGGCTTGACGTGGCACCGCCCCCATGATGCAAGCAACACGCAAAACTTCGAAAGGCGGCCGATGCTCCGCGCGCTTTATAATTGGACCCTGCGGTGGGCAGGCTCACGTCATGCAACAACGGCGCTGGGGGTGGTTTCTTTCGTCGAAAGTTCGGTCTTTCCGATCCCGGCGGATGTATTGTTTATACCGATGTGCCTGTCGCGTCCCGAACGTGCAATGCGCTATGCCCTGATTGCCACGGTGACATCGGTCTTGGGGGGCATTCTGGGCTGGGTCATCGGGTTCTATGCCTTTGACGTGATCGCGCGCCCGTTACTGGAATTCTACGGCAAGATGGCCGCGTTCGAGCAGTTGAAGACTGCTACTGGCGATAGTGCAATTCTGGTCATGCTGGTCACTTCGGGCCTGTCGCATTTACCGCCGATGAAGGTGGTCACGATATTGTCAGGGGTAGTGGCCTTTGATCTAAAGCTGTTCATCCTTTCGGCCATTGTGGCACGCGGCGCGCGGTTCTATGCCTTGGCATGGTTGTTGGGGCGTTATGGTCTGGCAATGGTTGCCTACATCGAACGTCGCTTTGCCGTAGTGGCACTTGGTGTGCTTGTCGCCGGAGCTCTTGCTTATCTGGCTTTTAAATACCTGTGAGGGAATGATGTCGCAGCGCAATCTGATGCTTTTGGCGGCGATGGGGTCGCTGGCGATGCTGCTTGGGGCCTTTGGTTTTCAATACATCGGGGGCATGGCCCCCTGTAAACTGTGCCTATGGCAGCGCTGGCCCCATGCTGCGGCGGTGCTGATTGGGGCTATCGCGCTGATCTGGCCTTATCGCGCCTTGGCCTTTGCAGGGGCGATTGCCGCCCTGACGACGGCGGGCCTTGGCGTTTATCACACCGGCATCGAGCGCCACTGGTGGCAAGGCCCGGTAACCTGCACTTCAGGGTCGGTTTCCGGCGTCTCTGCCGAAGACCTGCTGAACCAGATCCTCGCCGCCCCCGTGGTGCGCTGCGACGAAGTGGCGTGGGAGATGCTTACGCTGTCGATGGCAAGCTGGAACACCATCGCATCGGTTGCCTTTGCTTTGATCTGGTTGGCAGCGGCGCAGCGTAGCGCCCGTTAACCACACAACCGTGCGTGTTCTTGCAGCGCGAAACGGTCGGTCATCCCGGCGACATAATCCGCCACAATGCGCGCCAACGCGGTTTGATCATTGGCAAGAGCGATATCTGCACGCCATTCCGCAGGCAAGAGGTCGGGACGCGACAGGTAAAGCGGGAACAGGTCGTTCACCACAATCGTCACCCGCGCGCGTTCAACCATCACCGACGGCGCGCGATACATGTTGGTGAACAGGAAACTGCGGATCGCCTTTAGTTCCTGAAACAACGGCTTGGAAAACCGGATCACCGTCATGCCCATGCCGCGGATGTCGTCAACCGATTTGGGCTGTGCCGCATCAAGCCGGTTGCGCGCCACCGCGATCACATCTTCGACCATGCGGCCAAACACCCGGCGCAGCGCTTCATGGCGGCGGCGCATCGGGTCAAGACCGGGATAAAGCCGGTCAACCTCGGCAAAGGCGGGGCCAGTTACGGGCAGTTCCATCAGATCTGCCTCGGTGAACAGCCCTGACCGCAATCCGTCATGCAGATCATGGTGGGAATAGGCAACGTCATCAGCGATCGCCGCCACCTGTGCTTCGGCCGAGGCATGGGTGTGCAGTTCCAGATCCCAATCGGCATTGGCCTCGGCCAGCGCATAGGGCAGCGTGCCTTCAACCGGGCCGTTATGTTTGGCAATGCCTTCCAGCGATTCCCACGTCAGATTCAAGCCGTCAAACCCGGCATAGTGCCGCTCTAGCCGGGTGACGATACGAATGGCTTGGGCGTTGTGATCAAAACCACCAAAGGGTTCCATCAGGGCACCCAAAGCATCTTCGCCGGTATGGCCAAACGGCGTGTGGCCAAGGTCATGCGCCAGCGCCACGCATTCAGCCAGATCGGTGTTCAACCCCAAAACCCCGGCAATGGTGCGCGCCACCTGCGCGACCTCGATCGAATGGGTCAAGCGGGTGCGGTAGTAATCGCCCTCATGCTCCACAAACACCTGGGTTTTGTGTTTCAGGCGGCGAAAGGCCGATGAATGGATGATGCGGTCGCGGTCGCGCTGAAACGCCGACCGAAAACTGGACATGCTTTCGGGGTAGCGGCGTCCGCGCGACTGTTCGGGTTGGCAGGCATAGGGGGCCAGCATCATTTGCGCCTGTTCTTGTGTGATCTTTGGGGGCATCCTATATGTTCAGTATCTGCGGATTGATACGGGAAATTGACATCATGAACCTGACCCTGCCCCCCCGTGTGACCGACCGTGCCTATGCCCGCCTGGCCGAGATTGCTGCAACAACAGGGGATCCGCGCGGTTTGCGTGTCGCGGTCGAAGGCGGTGGCTGTTCCGGATTTCAGTATGACATCAAGCTGGATGACCCGATGGCCGACGATCTGGTGCTGCAAAAAGATGGCCAGACCGTTCTGGTCGATGCGGTTTCGCTGCCGTTTTTGTCGAATGCGGTGATTGATTTCACCGAAGAGCTGATCGGCGCGCGATTTGTGATCGTGAACCCAAACGCCAGCAGCTCTTGCGGCTGTGGCACCTCGTTCTCGATGTAAAATCAATCGGTTCTTGGGCATAAATCCGCTCAAAGACCTCGCCGTATCACCAAACCGCCCTAGATCTCGCTTAGACGCAGGCAAGGGAAAAGCGCGATGGATACGGTTCTTGTTCTTGGTTCTGGCCCCAACGTGACCGCTGCGCGGTCTTTTCCCCGTCTGGCGTTTGACCATATCTTAGCCATCAACAACGCTTGGCAAGTGCGGCCGGACTGGGATGCCGCGATCTATCCCTTTGACTTCCCGACAGACCGCCGCCCCACCGCCGGCCCGGGTCAAACAATAGTGACGCAAGAGGCGTTCGTCCCGGCCCAAAATGCTTTGGGTGGCTTTGTCTATGCCGGGGGCACCATGGCATTCACCGCAGCCTACTGGGCGCTGCACAGCCACCAGCCGCGGGTGATTGCGGTGCTTGGCTGCGATATGCATTACCCAACACGCGGGGCCACGCATTTCTATGGCATCGGCAGCCCGGATCCATTGCGCGCGGATGTGACACTGCAAAGTCTTGAAGCCAAATCGGCGCGGCTGTGGATCATGGCTGCGATGCAGGGCTGTGCGATCATAAATCTATCCAAAGGGCCATCCCGGTTAATTTTTCCGCGCTATGATGTCTCTGACTTAGGCGGTCTGCGCCCTGCCCCGTTTGATACTGCGCTGGCAGAAACAGCTTTGGCGCAGGAGGCATCCCTTGGCTACTATGTGCCAAGTGGGCGCTATTGGGACGAGATCACCCGATTTGATCCGGTGGCCCTGCGCGACTTGGATATGCTATGGTTGGCGGCGGCCCAACCGGCGCAGCGGCAAATTGCCTGAGCAGCGGCTTGTGCCAAAGGGTCGCGCCGCCTAGAACGGTGAAAACCCTTGCGAGGCCGCCGCTCATGAAAATCGCCACCTTCAACATCAACGGCATTAAAGCGCGGATCGAAGCGTTACCCGCATGGCTAACCGAAGCCACACCCGATGCGGTCTTGTTGCAAGAGATCAAATCCGTGGACGAAGGTTTCCCGCGCGAGGTGTTCGAAGATATGGGCTACCGCGTCGAAACCCATGGCCAAAAGGGGTTCAACGGCGTTGCAATTCTGTCGAAATTGCCGCTGGAAGATATCAAACGCGGTCTGCCCGGCGATCCGGAGGACGAACAGGCGCGCTGGATCGAGGCAAGCGTGATCGGCACCCGCGCAGTGCGGGTATGCGGGTTGTATCTGCCTAACGGCAACCCGGCACCGGGGCCGAAATATGATTACAAACTGGCCTGGATGGAGCGGATGCGCCACCGGGCCATGGCGTTGCTGGAAAGCGAAGACCCGGTGGTGATGGCGGGGGATTACAACGTCATTCCGCAGCCGGAAGACGCCGCCAAACCCGCAGCGTGGGTAGACGACGCACTGTTCTTGCCGCAAAGCCGCGAAGCCTTTCGCCGAATTTTAAACCTCGGTTTCACCGATGCCTTCCGCGCCTGTCACCCGGAACCGGGGCATTATACCTTTTGGGACTATCAAGCCGGCGCTTGGGAGCGCAACAACGGCATCCGCATCGACCATTTGTTGCTTAGCGCGCAAGCGGCCGACCTATTGCGCGCGACCGGGATCGACAAAGCTGTGCGGGCGGGGGACAAACCATCGGACCATGTGCCGGTATGGATAGAGTTGGACGCCTGACCGCAGGCAAAGAGCCGTCCCCGGTGGCATCGAGCCACCGTAGACGGCGTTGCACCGGCAGGCTATCGCCCGCCGCAGCGCCTTGGTGATAGTTGCCTGGCCCAAGCACCCAGTACCGGCGCACGGAGCCTCCGGCGGGAGTATTTGAGCAAGAGAAAACGCAAGGAGATAGGGATCAGGATTTGGTCACGTCGTGGTCGTAAATCCAGTCATAGCGTTTCAACGCCAATCCAGGGGCAAGCCAGCCACCAAACTTCAGCCCCATATGGGCAATGTCACGGATCGGGCCGCCAAGGTGGTAGGCGCGGGCATTGGCATTGGCGGCTTCGACGATTTTGGCGCAACGGGGTGCGCGGGCAGCTTGGTAGCGTGGCAAGGCCTCGGGCAGGGAATAAGCCGACATATTTTGCGCCAATACCCAAGCGTCCTCTAGTGCCATATTCGCGCCTTGGGCCAGGAATGGCAAAGTTGGGTGTGCAGCGTCGCCGAGAATGGCCACCGCGCCGGCAGGCATGGTTTGATGCCAGACTTTGGCCACCGGATGGCGAAACAAGCCCCAAAGCCAGGTTTCATCAACCGCCTCTAGCCATCCCTGCACCCGTGGACCAAAAGACTCGAACGCCACGCGCAGCGACATCGGGTCGTCCTTCAGGTTCCAACCTTCCTCGACCCAGCGCATGCGTTCCTCGATGGCGACAATATTGCGCAACGTGCCACCGCGCAAAGGGTAACTGACAAGATGCTTGCCCGGCCCCATATGCACTTCGGCCGCTGCCGGATCGCCGGGAACTGCCGGAATGATGGCGCGCCAAGCCACTTGGCGGGTGAAGAAAGGGGCAACCACCCCGTTCAGGGCCGCCCGCAGATTTGAATGCAAACCGTCAGCACCGATAACGATCGAAGGCGTCATCTCGGCACCCTGCGCTGTTACCAGACGCGGACCGGGGCCTGTCAGATCAACTGTTTCGATCCGCTGCAACAGCCGCACTTGAACCCCTGCATCCCGTGCACCCTTAGCCAACAGATCAATCAGGTCAGCACGGTGCATCAAGTGATACCCCTGCCCCGGTCGAAGCTTGCCCAGATCCAACCGCAGCACTCGGCTTCCATCCAACCCGTCCCGCAGATCCACTGCCGTGGCGCGAACAGACGCGGCTTCTAGTGCGTCACCAAGACCTAAGGCATTCAAAACCACCGCACCATTCGGCGATATCTGCAAGCCTGCCCCGACTTCGCGAATAGCATCGGCCTGCTCGAGCACCGTGACCTGAGCCCCACGCAAGGCCAACGCACGGGCAACCGCTAACCCCGCGACGCCCGCACCAAGGACGGTAATCTCGGTTCCGATCAGGTTGCTGCCGTTCAGGTTCATCCCCACCCCCAAATGAAAACGCCGAGCTCGAAGGCCCGGCGCAAGTCTGGCTGTCATAGGTCAGCGGCGCAAGCCCACGGCCTAAGCCTTATCCGCGATCAGTCGTCGCGGTGAACCTTCTCGCGGCGTTCATGCTTTTCCTGCGCTTCGAGTGTCATGGTCGCAATCGGGCGCGCGTCCAGACGTTTCAGGCTGATCGGCTCGCCGGTCATTTCGCAATAACCAAACTCGGCATTTTCGATCCGGCGCAGCGCAGCGTCGATCTTGCTGACCAGCTTGCGCTGACGGTCGCGGGTGCGCAGTTCCAACGCGCGGTCGGTTTCTTCCGACGCGCGGTCGGCAATATCAGGCACGTTACGCCCTGACTCTTGCAAGCCCTCGATGGTTTCCGCACTTTGCGACATCAGCTCTTGTTTCCACACAATCAACTTGCGCCGGAAATATTCAAGCTGACGATCATTCATGAACGGCTCGGTTTCGGCCGGACGATAATCTTCGGGAAGAAAGACCTCTGCCTTCATCGCTGCACTCTCCAAGTGGTCGGGCCGCGCCGACAGGTGGGCATCTGTCATCGGACTCTCCTGCTGGCGCTCCATTATCCCAAGCCAAAGCCATTGTCACTAGCGGTTGCGGATGGGTTGCGAGGAAATGATGCTATGTTAGGGTCAAATCCCGCAAGCCCCTGATGCGGAAACAATCTGGACGGGAATCAGAATGCAATTTACCTCAACTGCCAGCTACATCGCCACCGAAGATCTGACGGTTGCGGTAAATGCTGCCGTCACGCTGCAACGCCCGCTGTTGGTGAAAGGCGAACCCGGAACCGGCAAAACCGAACTGGCGCGACAGGTGGCACAGGCGCTTGGGTTACCGATCATCGAGTGGCATGTGAAATCGACCACCAAGGCGCAGCAAGGGCTTTACGAATACGATGCCGTGTCCAGGCTGCGCGATAGTCAGCTTGGTGACGTACGGGTGAATGACGTCAAAAACTATATCCGCAAAGGAAAACTGTGGCAGGCGTTCGAGGCACCTGGGCGCGTGGTTCTGCTGATTGACGAGATCGACAAGGCCGACATCGAATTTCCAAATGATCTTTTGCAGGAACTCGACCGGATGGAATTTCACGTCTATGAAACCGGCGAAACCATCCGCGCCCTGCATCGCCCCGTCATCATCATCACCTCGAACAACGAAAAAGAACTGCCGGACGCATTTCTGCGCCGATGCTTTTTCCATTACATTCGCTTTCCAGACATGGAAACGATGCGCGCCATCGTCGGGGTGCATTTTCCGGGCATCAAAGACGCCTTGCTGACCACCGCCCTTACCCAGTTTTTCGCGTTGCGTGAAACGCCGGGGCTAAAGAAGAAACCCTCGACTTCCGAGGTGTTGGATTGGCTAAAGCTGCTATTGGCCGAAGATCTGAACCCTGAGGATTTAAGGCGGGATTCCAAATCTGTTTTGCCCCGTTTGCACGGGGCACTACTGAAAAACGAACAGGATGTGCATTTGTTCGAACGTCTTGCCTTCACGGCGCGCGGTCAACGTTAAGAACGCGCCCTAAACCCTTGAGCATCGCCATAGAATCGCCGCAAAGAATCGGGCAGCTTGGCCATGAAGTTGCCTTGATTTGCCTTGGTGTCGCCACATTCGTGCCACAATCACCTCACGAAGACGCAAATTAGTGACATAAACTGAAACAATACGTGACCTCGATGGGGCAAATGTGGCGTCACAGCAGTGGGCCACCGCCATTGCTAGATTCGCAACAATTGTCGCGATTCCCAAAGATTGACACACCCTAGCCCTGATGCCGACACTCGGTCCTTGTTCTTTGAGCCTGTCGAAGAACGACCAATCGGATGATGGAATGAATCGGATCGAGCCCCTCTCGATACGCCCGCTGTTGGCGTATGGTGTGGACTGCTGGCGTGCCTTTTGGCGCGGTAAGAAGGGCGTGCATAACGCCTTTTCAGCACGGGTAATTGATCACGCCCCATTCCGTCGCTCAAATGCGGGTTTGCAAAAAGATTCCAGTCCACGCGCCTTACTAAACGGAACGAAGTTGCCACGGGTTCACGCCCTGCCACAGCCAAAGTGCCAAACATTCCAACCGGTTTTCACGCAGCAATATCCTGACCATGTGCTCAAAGCGCGTGGCCAAGGCACCTTGCTGAGGTGGATCGGGGCATTCTTTGCCAGAACTGACGATGCGGGGGCAACGTCAGATTTCCGGAGGAAAGCCGAAAGCAACCGTCGGGGGCGCAAGTTCTTTGACCGGATCGGGGTGTGCGCATCCCTCATCGACCATAATAAGGCTGCCAAAACATGCGTATCATAAAACTGCTCGCGTTATTCGCGCTTTCCGCCTGCGCGCCGACATCCGGTGCAGATGTGTCAATGAACAGGCCCAGTGCCTCGACCTCGGGCGAGGTGCTACCAACCATGAAACGCTTTGGCGCGCCCCGGGTGTCAGGCCCCAGTCGCAGCAATGCCGAGATCGCGGGCGATTTTCTTGACTTGGAATTCAGGATGGAAAGCGGACGCTCTCTGCCGGTGTTGACCCGGTTTGAGGGTCCGATCACCGTAGCGTTGAAAGGCGATGTGCCGGCGACTGCGTCGGCAGATCTGACCCGCGTTATTCAACGTTTCAGGTCGGAGGCGGGCATTGATGTCAGCCAAACCGCAAACGATGCAGCGATTACCGTCGAATTTATTTCTCGGCGCCAAATTCAGGCCACCTACAATAACGTCGCCTGTTTTGTGGTGCCGCGTGTGTCGTCCTGGGCCGAATACCGCTCGGTAAAGGGCACAGACGTCGTCGATTGGACGACTGTCACCCGGCGCGAAAAAGTTGCCATTTTCGTGCCTTCTGACACAAGCCCGCAAGAGGTGCGTGACTGCCTGCACGAAGAACTTGCACAAGCAATGGGGCCGCTGAATGACTTGTATCAACTGCCCGATTCCGTGTTCAACGACGATAACTTCCATACCGTTCTGACCGGTTTTGACATGCTCATCCTGCGCTTGCACTATTCGAGCGAATTGCGCACAGGCATGACGCAAGCCGAAGTTGCCGGACGGCTGCCGGCCCTTCTGGCCCGGATGAACCCGGCCGGTCAACGGGCAGGCATTCAATCCAGTGACCGAACGCCGCGCGCTTGGGTCAATGCAATCGAAGCTGCTCTTGGCCCCCGTTCGGGGGGGGCTGCCCGCCGTAATGCGGCGCAAATGGCCTTGTCGATTGCGATGGCGCAGGGCTGGCACGACAGCCGATTGGCCTTTAGCTATTTTGCCGTGGGTCGCTTGAACCTTGGGCATGACCCAGCGGCAGCTGTGGCAGCCTTTAACGAATCGGCACGCCTTTACCGCAGCCTTCCCGGCGGACAAATCCACGCAGCCCACGTTGATATGCAATTGGCCGCCAATGCTTTGTCTTCTGGACAACCAGAGCAAGCGATTGCCCTTGCCGATCGGGCGATGCCTGTGGTGCAAGCGGGCGAAAATGCAGCGCTTCTGGCTACACTACTGTTGGTGAAATCCGAAGCCCTGTCGATGCTTGGTCGGGAAGACGAGGCCAAGGCCGCACGTCTCGACAGTCTGGGCTGGGCGCGTTATGGGTTTGGCGCGGAAAGCGTTGTCCGGGCGCGGATGTCGGATATCGCGGCATTAGTGCCCGCCAACCAACGGGGCTGACGGCGGACAAGTGCCGCCGCAAGGGGGCAAAAAAATGATCGTTATCAGTGGGTTGGCTTTAGGGGCCGTGATCGGTGCAGCGCTTGCGCGCAAGCGGGGGGGGCGGCCCGCGGACATGGCGCAGTATGCGGCGGGGTTTGGGATTGCCTTTTGTCTGATTGGACTTTTCGTGACGATCTGGCTTGAACGGATGCTGTAGCGATGTTCCTGCCGTTCTTTGAGACGCTGCGCAAAACCGGGGTTCCGGTATCTTTGCGCGAATATCTGGCGTTTCTCGAAGGGCTGACGGCGGGCTTGGTGACCTATGATGCAACCGGGTTCTACTACCTTGCCCGCACGGCGATGGTAAAAGATGAGCGGCATCTCGACCGGTTTGATCGCGCTTTTTCGGAATCTTTTCAAGGGCTTGAAGCCATTACTTCAGAGCAGGTTCTGGCTGCGGTTGACCTGCCAAAAGAGTGGTTGGAGAAGCTGGCGGAAAAACATCTGACCCCCGAGGAAAAAGCTGAAATCGACGCTTTGGGTGGGTTCGATGCGTTAATGGATGAGTTGCGAAAGCGCCTTTCCGAACAAAAGGGCCGGCATCAGGGCGGTAACAAATGGGTCGGCACCGCAGGCACCTCGCCGTTCGGCGCCTATGGGTATAACCCCGAAGGCGTACGTATCGGCCAAGATCAAAGCCGCCACCAGCGGGCAGTAAAGGTATGGGATCGCAGGGATTTTCGCAATCTGGACGATCAGGTTGAACTTGGCACCCGCAACATAAAGGTAGCCCTGCGC
>JBAVTI010000366.1:0-6344 GCA_049696055.1 Paracoccaceae bacterium
ACACCTTGCCGATCATCGCCGAAAAGGGCGGTGTGGCGCGGTTCGTGGATCTGATCTCGGGCATTTCGGTTCGTGAAGACACCGACGAAGCCACCGGGATGACCCAACGGATCGTGTCTGATTGGCGGTCTGCGCCCAAGGGCAATGATCTAAAGCCGGAAGTCATCATCATGGATCCGGTGACAGGCGAGCCTGTGCGCAATGAAGCAGGCAATCCGATCACCTATCCGATGTCGGTGGACGCTATTCTGTCGGTTGAAGACGGGCAAGATATCCGTCCAGGCGACGTGGTGGCGCGTATCCCGCGCGAAGGTGCCAAGACCAAGGACATCACCGGGGGTCTTCCCCGCGTGGCAGAATTGTTCGAAGCCCGCCGTCCGAAAGATCACGCGATCATCGCGGAACATGATGGCTATGTGCGCTTTGGCAAAGACTACAAAAACAAGCGCCGCATCACCATCGAGCCTGTCGACGACTCGGTAAACTCGGTTGAATACATGGTGCCGAAGGGCAAGCACATTCCGGTTCAGGAAGGTGATTTTGTCCAGAAGGGCGATTACATCATGGACGGCAACCCGGCCCCGCACGATATCTTGCGGATCTTGGGTGTCGAGGCTCTGGCCAACTATATGATCGACGAAGTGCAGGACGTGTATCGCTTGCAGGGCGTGAAGATCAACGACAAGCACATCGAGGTGATCGTTCGCCAGATGCTGCAAAAGTTCGAGATTCTGGACAGTGGCGAAACGACGCTGTTGAAGGGCGAACATGTCGATAAGGCAGAGTTGGACGAGTTCAACAACAAGGCGCTAAGCCATGGCATGCGGCCTGCTACGGCAGAGCCGATCCTGCTGGGCATCACCAAGGCAAGCTTGCAAACCCGCAGCTTCATCTCGGCGGCGTCTTTCCAGGAAACCACTCGGGTGCTGACCGAAGCCAGCGTGCAGGGCAAGCGCGACAAACTGGTGGGTCTGAAAGAGAACGTGATCGTCGGTCGTCTGATCCCGGCAGGCACCGGTGGTGCTACCAGCCGCGTCAAGAAGATCGCCGCAGACCGCGATTTGAAAGTTGTGGAAGCACGTCGTTCAGAAGCGGAAACCGCAGCGGCACTTGCAGCTCCGGTTGCACATGCCGTGCATGAAGTGATGGACGTGGAAATCGACTCTGGCTTGGTGGACACAGTAGAAAGCCGCAACGAGTAAGGCGCAGCTTTTTCAAACGAATTGGCCCTCCGCAAAGCTTGCGGGGGGCTTTTCTATTATTGGCGCTCCGGTTGGGTTTTCATCCATGCGTAACCTGTGCCAAGCTGCGACCGGCAGAGTTTCCTACGGGGTTGATGGATGCGTGTTCAAGCTTTGGGTCTTTGCCGGTTTTCCTATCTGGGCGAGGGCGGCTATCAGGTTGTCCATGACAGTCTGGATGCCCGGCGCGGCCTGCTTTATGACGCCGATCGGTTGGCGCTGCGGTTCTTGTGGTTTGAGAAGGTTTGCTTGCCTGCCTGGGCCGCGCAAACCGATCCTGATTTTAAACTTGTGGTGTTGACTGGCACCGATTTTCCCAAGCCTTGGTTGGATCGGTTGCGCGATGTGACGGCGGCGGTGCCGCAGATCGTGATCGAACTGGCGGACCCCGGCCCTCATCGCGAAATTTGCCGGGCGGCTTTACAGCATCATGTGGACCCGGAGGCCGATGTGGTGGGGCAGTTTCGCCATGATGATGACGATGCGGTAGCGGTAGATTATGTGGCGCGCCTGCGCAGCGATTTTCTGGATAAGCTGCGCCCGATCTATGCAGCGCATCCGCTGTTTTCGGTGGATTACGGTCGTGGTTTGACGCTGGCAGCCATTGATGGCGAAGTGGCAGTGATCCCACAAATTTCCCATAATCTTGGGGTGGCACTGACGCTTTACATGCCGCCAACCCATGCGAAATGCGCGTTGGATTACGCGCACCATCGGCTTGCCAACCTGATGCCGGGGGTGTGTTTTCAGGACAGCGTGATGTTCATCCGCGGCAAGCACGGCGAAAATGACAGTGGAGGCAATTTGCGGGCGGGCTATGCTTGGAACATGAATATGGCCAATCAATCGTCGATCTTGCGCAAGCGATTTGCCATTGATCTGGACGATTTCACCCGCCGGATCGAGGCGCTGCCAAAGGCCGATTGAAGGGTGGGTGGCAATTCACCAAAATACCTGCGAGTCAGGGCTGGATTGGAATAACCCGGACCCTACGATGACCGATAACGCCCGCGGCGCGCTTTACATGAATATTGCCATGCTGGCTTTCACGCTGAACGACAGCTGCATGAAGGCAGTCACTCAAACCATGCCGCTGTTTCAGGCAATCACTCTGCGCGGGCTGCTAACCACGGCGGCATTGCTGATGATCGGCATGATGATGGGTGGACTGCGGCTGGTGCCTGCCGGGCGAGACACCGTGGCAATCGGGGTGCGTACGTTGGCTGAAGTGGGCGGGACGGTGCTGTTTCTGGTGGCGTTGACGCATATGCCCCTGGCAAACCTTTCCGCAATCATGCAGTTTTTGCCGTTGGCGGTGACCTTGGCTGCGGCACTGGTGTTGCATCAACAGGTTGGTTGGCGGCGCATGTCGGCAATTTTCATCGGTTTCATTGGGGTGATGATCATCATCCGGCCGGGAACTGCAGGATTTGACCGCTGGTCGATCATGGGGCTTGGGTCAGTGATCTGTGTCGTGGTGCGGGATCTGGCGACGCGGCAATTATCAAAAGCGGTGCCCTCAGTGACGGTGGCCATCTGGGCCGGGGCGGCCGTAACGCTGATGGGGCTGGTGGGCATGGCCTTTTCGGGGTGGCAAATCGTGACGCTGACAGAGGCTGTGCTGATCGTTGGCGCATCAGTGGCATTGATCATTGGCTATATGACGGTTGTGATGGTGATGCGGGTCGGCGATATCAGTTTTATCGCGCCGTTCCGATATATGGCGCTGCTATGGGCGATTCTGCTGGGTTGGGCGATGTTTGACACGCTTCCAGATGGCTGGACGCTGATCGGGGCAGCAATCGTCGTGGCGACGGGAATTTTTACCTTCTGGCGCGAACGCCAAGTGGCGCGCACGCAAGCATAAATGCCAATTCTGCAAGGCCCGCCGGGCCCTGTTGACATCCCCCGCGACTCCCCCTATACGCCGCCTATCTGAGCAGCAGGCATGCCCTGTCGCCAGTGACTTAAAGCTTGAAGTGGTCATGATCCGGGCCGAAATGCTCCGATCCTCTGGAATTCCACCGCACCGTCCCCGCGAAGGGGCGTCGGCGGTTTTGGTGTTTTGCGGGCGCGCTAGACACTTGTGACAAAAGAAATGCCCCCGGAAATGTCGTTGACGAACGACAATTAAACGGGTTGCAACAAAGGGCGAACCTAATGCCGACGATTCAACAGCTGATCCGCAAGCCGCGGGAAGCACGCGTAAAACGGTCCAAGTCGCAGCACTTGGAATCCTGCCCGCAAAAGCGTGGCGTTTGCACGCGCGTTTATACCACCACGCCTAAGAAGCCGAACTCGGCTATGCGGAAGGTCGCCAAAGTGCGTCTGACCAATAGCTTCGAGGTCATCTGCTATATCCCCGGCGAAAAGCACAACCTTCAGGAACACTCGGTGGTTCTGATCCGCGGCGGCCGTATCAAAGACCTTCCGGGTGTGCGTTACCACATTCTGCGCGGTGTTCTGGATACCCAGGGCGTCAAAGATCGTCGTCAGCGTCGTTCGAAATACGGCGCGAAGCGTCCGAAATAAGGAGTTCACGGCATGTCCCGTCGTCACGCCGCTGAAAAGCGCGAAATTCTTCCCGATGCCAAGTTTGGCGATACGGTTCTGACCAAGTTCATGAATAACCTCATGATCGATGGCAAGAAATCCGTAGCCGAAAGCATCGTCTACAACGCCCTTGACCGCGTTCAGAGCCGCCTGAAGCGTGCACCGATCGAGTGCTTCCATGAAGCTCTGGAAAACGTGAAGCCTTCGGTCGAAGTGCGCTCGCGTCGCGTTGGTGGTGCAACCTACCAGGTTCCCGTCGAAGTGCGTATGGAGCGTCGTGAGGCGCTTGCTATCCGTTGGCTGATCATCGCGGCGCGCAAGCGCAACGAGAACACCATGGAAGAGCGTCTGGCCGCCGAGTTGGCCGATGCCGTGAACAACCGTGGTACCGCCGTCAAAAAGCGCGAAGACACCCACAAGATGGCAGACGCTAACAAAGCGTTCAGCCATTACCGCTGGTAACCAATTAGCCTGAGGCATTCCAATGGCACGCGACTATCCTCTGAACCGCTACCGCAACTTCGGCATCATTGCCCACATCGACGCGGGTAAAACCACGACGACCGAGCGGATTCTGTATTACACAGGCAAGTCCCACAAAATCGGTGAGGTGCATGATGGCGCCGCAACGATGGACTGGATGGAGCAGGAGCAGGAACGCGGGATCACGATTACCTCGGCTGCTACCACGACGTTCTGGGAACGCACCGTGGATGCTGGTCTCGAGCATGCTGCGAAAGACAAGTACCGTTTCAACATCATCGACACCCCCGGCCACGTTGACTTCACTATTGAAGTTGAGCGTAGCCTTGCGGTTCTGGATGGTGCTGTTGTTCTGCTCGACGGCAACGCCGGTGTAGAACCGCAGACTGAAACGGTATGGCGTCAGGCTGACCGTTACAAGGTGCCGCGGATTGTGTTCGTCAACAAGATGGACAAGACCGGGGCCGATTTCTACAACTGCATCAAGATGATCAAAGACCGCACCGGTGCTATTCCGATGCCGGTTCAGATTCCGATTGGCGCGGAAGACAAGCTTGAAGGCATCATTGACCTGATCACCATGGAAGAGTGGGTCTATGAGGGCGAAGATCTGGGTGCATCCTGGGTGCGCCAGCCGATCCGCGCTGATCTTCAGGAAAAGGCTAACGAATGGCGTCACCACATGCTCGAACTCGCTGTCGAGCAGGATGACGAGGCGATGGAAGCCTATCTTGAAGGCACCGAGCCGACGGAAGAGGTGCTGCGCGCTTTGATCCGCAAGGGTTGCCTCGCGATCGACTTCATTCCGGTGCTGGCTGGTTCGGCGTTCAAGAACAAGGGCGTTCAGCCCATGCTCAACGCTGTCATCGACTTCCTGCCGAACCCGCTTGACGTTCCGCCCTACCTCGGCTTTGCGCCGGGCGACGAGACGGAAACGCGTAATATCATGCGTTCGGCCGATGATGAGCAGCCGTTCTCGGCGTTGGCGTTCAAGATCATGAACGACCCCTTCGTTGGTTCGCTGACCTTTACGCGCATCTATTCGGGTGTCCTGCGCAAGGGCGACGCGATGCTGAATGCGACCAAAGAGCGTAAAGAGCGCGTTGGTCGTATGATGATGATGCACGCCATCGACCGTGAAGAGATTTCCGAAGCTTATGCTGGCGACATCATTGCGCTGGCTGGCCTGAAAGAGACCACCACGGGGGATACCTTGTGCGATCCGGCAAAGCCGGTGGTCTTGGAAACCATGACCTTCCCGCAGCCGGTTATCGAAATTGCGATCGAGCCGAAAACCAAGGCTGACCAGGAAAAGATGGGCATCGCTTTGGCCCGCTTGGCAGCCGAGGATCCGTCGTTCCGCGTGGAAACCGATTTTGAATCGGGCCAGACGATCATGAAGGGGATGGGCGAACTTCACCTCGACATTCTCGTCGATCGGATGCGCCGCGAATTCAAGGTCGAAGCAAACATCGGTGCGCCGCAGGTGGCATACCGCGAGACCATCTCGCGCGAGTATGAGATCGACTACACGCATAAGAAACAGACCGGTGGTACTGGCCAGTTCGCACGCGTCAAACTGGTGATCTCACCAGTTGAGCCGGGTGTTGGCTATTCGTTCGAAGCTAAAGTCGTTGGTGGTTCGGTTCCGAAGGAATACATCCCCGGCGTCGAAAAAGGCATCAAGTCGGTGATGGATTCGGGTCCGCTTGCGGGCTTCCCGGTGATCGACTTCAAAGTCGCTTTGATTGACGGCGCTTACCATGACGTGGACAGCTCGGTTCTGGCCTTCGAAATCGCTGCCCGTGCGGCGATGCGCGAAGGTCTGAAAAAAGCAGGCGCAAAGCTGCTCGAGCCGATCATGAAAGTCGAAGTTGTGACCCCGGATATCTATACCGGCGGCATCATCGGCGACCTGACCTCGCGTCGGGGCATGGTTCAGGGGCAGGACACGCGCGGCAATGCGAACATCATCACTGCGATGGTGCCGCTGGCCAACATGTTCGGCTACATCAACACGCTGCGGTCGATGTCTTCCGGTCGGGCAAACTTCTCGATGTCCTTCGA
>JBAVTI010000367.1:0-6051 GCA_049696055.1 Paracoccaceae bacterium
CCGTGGTCGGCGGCGGAATTTGCCGGGCTGTTGGACAGTGCGCTGTGCTATTTGATCTGCGAGCCCGGCGGCTTTGTGATGGGCCGGGTGATTGCGGGCGAGGCCGAGTTGCTGACGCTGGCCGTGGCACCCGAGGCGCGCAGGCAGGGGATCGGCACCCGGTTGGTGGCGGAATTTCTGGCTCAGGCGCGGCTGCGGGGGGCCGAGGCGGCGTTTCTGGAAGTTAGCGCAGATAACGCCGCAGCTATGGGCATTTATACCCGCGCGGGCTTTGCCCCGGTGGGGCGGCGCAAGGGGTATTATGTCGCAGTCGATGGCGCGCGCAGCGATGCGTTGGTGCTTTCACGGCGGATTTTTCCCGGTGAAGTTCCGCCGACAGCCCTGCCCGCGCCGGTAATTTGATCGAAAGATAAAAACCCGGCAAGGCTGCGCGCAAATACCTATTGACCGGCCAAGCCAAACCCGCCCTAAATCGACCACGAACCGCTTGACGATGGGCCCTGAGTCTGGGGCCATGGACCGGGTGGCGAAAAGTTAACAATAACCGGGAGACTAGTATGACCCTTATGAAAACCCTGATGGGTGCTGCCGCGACGCTGGCGTTGACCGCCGGTGTGGTTGCAGCCGAGCCCGCGATCATTTTCGATCTTGGCGGCAAATTCGACAAATCCTTTAACGAAGCAGCGTTCAACGGCGCAACCAAGTGGGCTACCGAAACCGGCGGCACCTTCAAAGAGCTGGAAATGCAATCCGAAGCCCAGCGCGAGCAGGCCCTGCGCCGCTTGGCTGAATCGGGTGCCAACCCGGTTGTGATGACCGGCTTTGCCTTTGGCGACGTGCTGAACCAGGTTGCCCCAGACTTTCCCGAGACCAAGTTTGCCATCATCGACATGGTGGTTGATCAGCCAAACGTGAAGTCGGTGGTGTTTACCGAACATGAAGGCAGCTATCTGGTTGGCATGATGGCGGCGCTGGCGTCGAAAACCGGCACGGTCGGCTTTATCGGCGGCATGGATATTCCGCTGATCCGCCGCTTTGGCTGTGGCTATGCGCAGGGCGTGATGGCGGCCAATCCTGCGGCCAAAGTCATTCTGAACATGACCGGCACCACGCCTGCGGCCTGGAATGACCCGGTCAAGGGTGCCGAGCTGGCAAAGTCGCAAAAATCGCAAGGCGCTGACGTGATTTACGCGGCGGCTGGCGGCACCGGCGTGGGCGTTTTGCAAGCGGCAGCCGATGAGGGCATTCTGTCGATCGGCGTCGACAGCAACCAAAACGGCATGCATCCCGGTCAGGTTCTGACCTCGATGATCAAGCGGGTAGACGTCGCGGTTTACAACGCGTTCAAAGAAGGCACCGAACTGGCACCCGGCATCAACGTTTTGGACCTGAAGGCCGATGGCGTGGGCTATGCGATGGACGACAACAACGCAGCCCTGGTGACCCCGGAAATGACGGCGGCTGTGGAAGCCGCGGCTGCCAAGATCAAGTCGGGCGAACTGGTGGTGCACGACTACATGTCGGACGACACCTGCCCGGCAGCAACCTTCTGATATGACGGTGAAAACCGAGGGGCGGCAGGCAACTGCCGCCCCAGCCTTAGCGCCATTAGCGATCGAGTTGCGTGGCATCTCCAAGGCCTTTGGGTCGGTTCAGGCCAACAAGGATATTTCGATCCAGGTTGCCCGCGGCACGATCCACGGGATCATTGGTGAAAACGGCGCGGGCAAATCGACGCTGATGTCGATCCTTTATGGCTTTTACAAAGCCGACGCCGGCGAGATTTTCATCAAAGGCAAACTGACCGCCATTCCCGACAGCCAGAGCGCCATTCGCGCCGGCATCGGCATGGTGTTCCAGCATTTCAAGCTGGTGCAGAATTTCACGGTGCTGGAAAACGTCATTCTGGGCGCCGAAGAAGGCCAGATGTTGAACACCTCGCTTGCCAAGGCGCGCAAGGTGTTGGGCGATCTGGCACGCGAATACGAGTTGGACGTCGACCCCGATGCGCTGATCGAAGACCTGTCGGTCGGGCATTTGCAGCGGGTTGAAATTCTGAAGGCACTGTATCGGCAGGCCGAAATTCTGATTTTGGACGAGCCTACCGGCGTGCTTACCCCCGATGAGGCCGACCATCTGTTTCGCATCCTGCGCGGGCTGAAGGATCAGGGCAAAACCATCGTCCTGATCACCCATAAACTGCGCGAGATCATGGAGATTACCGATAACGTATCGGTCATGCGGCGCGGCACCATGGTGGCCACGGTGAAAACCGACGAGTCCAGCCCCGAGGCGCTTGCCGAGTTGATGGTCGGGCGCAAGGTTCTGCTACATGTGCATAAAGGCCCGGCCAATCCCGGCAAGATGGTGCTGGAGGTTGAAAACCTGAAGGTGCGCGACGACAACAATGTGGAACGCCTGAAAGGCATCAGCCTGCATATCCGGGCCGGGGAAATTCTGGGCATCGCGGGCGTGTCGGGCAACGGCCAATCGGAACTGCTGGAGGTGCTGAGCGGCATTGCCGATGGCACCGGGAAAATTCGCCTGAATGGGGTCGAACTGGATCTGACCGGCAAAAAGTCTGATGGCCAAAGCAGGCGGGCGCAGGGCATCGCGCATGTGCCCGAAGACCGCCAGCATCTGGGTCTGATCATGGATTTCATGGCCTGGGAAAACATGGCGTTCGGCTATCACAACGCGCCGGAATATCAGAAATCGGCGCTGTTCATGGATAACGACGCGATCCGCGCCGATACCGAAAAGAAAATGGCGACCTATGATATTCGCCCGCCGATTGTGACGCTGCCTGCCAAAAGCTTTTCCGGGGGCAATCAGCAAAAGCTGGTTGTTGCGCGCGAAATGGAGCGCAACCCCGATCTGTTGCTGATCGGTCAGCCGACGCGCGGGGTGGATATAGGCGCGATTGAATTCATTCACAAACAGATCATCGCGCTGCGCGATGCAGGCAAGGCGATTTTGCTGGTATCCGTGGAACTTGATGAAATCATGAGTCTTTCCGACCGGATTGCGGTGATGTTCGATGGCCGCCTGATGGGCGAACGCGACCCTGCGACCACAAACGAACGCGAGCTTGGGCTGTTGATGGCCGGTGTCGGCGATGACGTAAAAGGGGCCGCGTGATGGAAAAGTTGCCAAGATGGGCCGACGTGGCCTTGGTGCCGCTGATCAGCCTTTTGCTGGCGGCGGTGATCTCGGCGCTGGTGCTGCTGGCGATCGGGCAAAGCCCGCTTGAGGCGGTAAAGGTGATGGTCGATGGCGCGGTGGGGTCGCCCTACGCCTGGGGCTATACGCTGTATTACACCACCAGTTTCATCTTTACCGGCCTGTCGGTGACGGTGGCGTTTCATGCCGGGCTGTTCAACATCGGCGGCGAGGGGCAGGCGCAATTGGGCGGGCTTGGGGTGGCGTTGGTTTGCCTCGCGCTGCCGTGGCCGCACTGGACGCTGGCGCTGCCTGCCGCGATGATCGGGGCGGCGGCGTTTGGCGCGTTCTGGGCGGCGATACCGGCGTGGTTGCAGGCCAAGCGCGGCAGCCATATCGTGATCACCACCATCATGTTCAACTATATCGGGGCGGCGCTGATCATCTATCTTTTGGTCAATGTATTGCGTCCGAGGGGCCAGATGGACCCGGCTTCTGCGCGGTTCCCGGCGGGGGCGAAACTGCCGACGCTGCATGATCTGCCGGGGTTCAACCTGATCTTTACCAAGCAAATTCCGGCCAATGTGACGCTGTTCATCGCGCTTTTGGCGTGCTGGCTGGTGTGGTTGATGCTGTGGCGCACCCGGCTTGGGTTTCAGCTGCGCGCCTATGGCAAATCTGAAGCGGCGGCGAAATATGCCGGTATTTCGCCGTTCAAGGTGATCATGATCTCGATGGCGCTGTCGGGGGCGTTGGCGGGGTTGATGTCGATCAACAACGTGATGGGCGAGAGCGAGCGGTTGCTGCAAAACTCGGCCGAGGGGGCGGGGTTCATTGGCATCGCAGTGGCGCTGATGGGGCGCAATCATCCGGTGGGGGTGTTTCTGGCGGCGCTGTTGTTTGGGTTTTTGTTCCAAGGCGGCGCGGAACTGGGGCTGTGGACCTCGATTCCGATCGAGTTGCGCACGGTCATGCAGGGCTTGGTGATCTTGTTCACCGGCGCGCTGGATCAGATGGTTCGGATGATGCTGGGTGTGTTCTTTCGCGCCCGCAAGCAGGAGGCCGCGTGATGGATTATGCGACTTTGATCCAGATTTTGGATTCGACGTTGCGGCTGGCGACGCCGTTGTTGCTGGCGTGTCTTGCAGGGCTTTATTCGGAGCGGGCGGGGATTTTCGACATCGGGCTTGAGGGCAAGATGCTGATGGCGGCGATGTGTTCGGGGGCGGTGGCGGCGCTGTCGGGCTCGGTGTGGATCGGGCTGTTGGCGGGGATCGGCGGGTCGTTGATTTTTGCCGCGATCCATGGCTTGGCGTCGATTACCTTTCGCGGCAACCAGTTGATTTCGGGGGTGGCGCTGAACTTTGTGGCCTCGGGGATCACGGTTCTGGTGGCGCAGGATCTGTTCAAGCAGGGGGGGCGCACCCCGCCATTGTCGGGCCATGCGCGGTTCAACCCGATTGAGTTGCCGTTTGCCGATGCGCTGTCGGGCGTGCCCATTCTGGGGCCGTTTTATGCCGAGGTTTTGTCAGGCCATACCGCCTTGGTTTATGTGGCGCTGCTGTGTGTGCCGCTGTCGTGGTGGGTGCTGTACCGCACGCGGTTCGGGTTGCGGTTGCGCGCGGTGGGGGAAAATCCGGCGGCGGTGGATACGGCGTGTATTTCGGTGGTGCAGTTGCGCTATGCCGCAGTGGCGATCACCGGGGTTTTGTGCGGCCTGGCGGGGGCCTATATGGCGACCGGTTTGCAGGCCGGTTTTGGGCGCGAGATGACGGCGGGGCGCGGCTATATCGCGCTGGCGGCGTTGATTTTCGCCAAGTGGCGGCCATGGTATGCGCTGTGGGCAACGCTGCTGTTTGGCTTTTTGCAGGCCTTGGCGCTGCGGTCGGACGTCATTGAAAAAACGGTCGGCTTTGCGGTGCCGGTGCCTGCACTGGATGCGCTGCCCTATGTGCTGACGGTGATCGTGCTGGCGGGGTTTGTCGGCAAAGCCATCCCCCCTCGCGCGGGAGGCGAGCCTTATGTCAAAGAGCGTTGAGGGTCTGGTTCAGCTGATCCATGCAAGGGCCGGCAACGCCCCTGTGCGCTTGGGGCTGATTTTAGGCTCGGGTCTGGGGCATCTGGCGGCGGCGGTGGACGGCGTGGCGATCCCTTATGCCGATCTGCCGGGGTTTCCGCATATCGGCGTCTCGGGGCATAACCCGAACCTTGTGATCGGCGATCTGGAAGGCGTGCGCGTGGCGATGTTTGGCGCGCGCGAGCATTACTATGAAAACGGCAATCCCGCCGCCATGCGTTTGCCGCTGTCGGTGCTAAAGGCGCTTGGCGCGGAATGCCTGATTGCCACCAATGCGGCGGGGTCGATGCGCCCGGATATTCAGCCCGGCGATCTGATGCTGCTGTCAGACCACATCAACTTTTCCGGCCTGAACCCGCTGATCGGCGAAAAAACCGATGCGCGGTTTGTGCCGATGACGGCGGCACATGACCCCGATCTGCGGGCTGCCTTGCGCCGTGCAGCGGCAGACGAGGGCCTTGCGCTGCCCGAAGGGGTTTATGCCTGGTATTCGGGGCCGAGCTTTGAGACCCCCGCCGAAATCCGCGCGATCCGCCTGCTGGGCGGCGATGCGGTGGGCATGTCTACCGTTCCAGAGGTAATTTTGGCGCGGTTTTTGGGCCTGCGGGTGGCGGCGATTTCAACGGTGACCAATATGGCGGCGGGGCTTTCGAGCGAAAATATCAGCCACGAGCATACCAAGGCAATGGCGCCTTTGGGGGCGGCCAAGCTGGAACGCATCTTGCGGGGCTTTTTGCGAAGTTACCGATAAGTCCAGTTTCCACAAGCATTTGACAAGACGGCACAAGGCGCGCAAGTCTTAGGCCCCAACC
>JBAVTI010000368.1:0-1868 GCA_049696055.1 Paracoccaceae bacterium
CCCCCAGCCCGCCCAGATCCGCCAGCGCCACCGCCGCCCCCCCGGCATCCAGCGCCCCAAAGCTTTCGGTGAAATTCGCCACATGGCGCCCGTGGATCACCGCCGCCCCATGCGCCACCGGCTCGAACGGGGTGTGGCCGCCATGATCTTCAAAGGTGCCGCCAATCACGCAAACCCCCGCCATGTCATACCACAGCGGCATTTCGCCCAAGGTATCGGCAAGATATACCGCCGTCCCGGCCCCCGGCACCTCGCCCGCCGACCGGGTAACAAACGCCAAACCTTGCGCCGCAATCAGCCCGGCAATCGCGGGGCCACGCCGCGGATGTCGCGGCGCTAAAATCAACAGATCATAGGCCCCCGCCGCCCGCGCCGCCGCAAATCCGGCCAATATCCCCGCATCTTCGCCCTCGTGGGTCGAGGCCGCCAGCACGCAGCGATCCCGCGCCACGCCAAGCGCAAGCGGCGGTGCCGCAGCCGCCATCGCTGCCCGCGATTTCAGCATCACCCGTGGCAACACCCGATCCGACGGCAACCCCAGTGCCAGAAACCGCGCCTCCGACCCGGCATCCTGCGGCGAAACCCAGGCAATCGCACCCAGCATCGCCCGCATCAATTCCGGCGCAAACCGTGTCCAGTTGCGCGCCGTGCCCGCCGACATCCGCGCGCCGATCAAGATCACCGGGATCTGTGCGCCAACCGATATCATCCGTTCCGGCCACAGCTCGTTTTCCACCACGATCAACACCGCTGGCCGCCAGCGCGCCAAAAACCGCACCACCGCCCCCTTGGTATCAAACGGCGCCAGCACCACCTGCACCTGCACCATGCCCCAGCCTTGCACCATCGCCCGCGCGGTGCCTGAATTGCACGACACCACCACCCGCAAGCCCGGCGTTTGCGCCAGCAACCGGGCGATCAGCCACCGTGCCGAGGTAAGCTCGCCGTTGCTGGCACCGTGCAGCCACAACACCGGGCCCGCTGCCCCGCTGCCTACAAACCCGCCACTCAGCCCCAACCGCTCGCGTAACGCACCCCCCGGCACCCGGCCGCGCCACCGCTGCCACAGCACATGCGCCATCAGCAGCGGCAACGCGAAAACCATGATCATCCGATAGATCCGCACGGCCCGCACCCTTGCTATTATCCCTGCCGATCCTTAGGCCGCTTGGCCGCCTGAGGCAAGGTTGCCACCCTTTCGGCCCGCGCGCGCCCGAACTTGGCCTGACTTGATCTTAATCACACCCAAGGCCCGCACACGGGTATAATACTGCCACAAGTTCACCCCGGAGTCATTGATGCGCCGCCTGACCGCCCTTTTCGCCGCCACCTGCATGGCTTTCCCCGCGTGCGCCGACCCGCTGCGCGACCGCGCGACCGCGCTGTTTGAACCGCTTCCCGATGTGGTTTCAATGCTCAAAGGCACCCCGATCACCCCCGAAGCGGTGGCGCTGGGCAAGGCGCTGTTCTTTGATCCGCGCTTATCTGCCTCGGGGCTGTTCAGTTGCGCCTCGTGTCACAACCTTGCCACCGGCGGCGATGACAATATCGAAACCTCGGTGGGGCACGGCTCGCAAAAGGGCCCGCGCAATGCGCCCACCGTGCTGAATGCCGTGCTGAATGCCGCGCAATTCTGGGATGGTCGCGCCGCCGATCTGGCAGCACAGGCGCAAAGCCCGATCAAAGCCGGGATCGAGATGTCGAATACCGCCGAATCCGTTGAAATCACCCTCTATTCGTTGCCGCCCTATGAAGAGTGGTTCGTGGAGGCGTTTCCCGGCCAAGACCCCGCCCTTAGCTTTGACAACCTCGCCCATGCGATTGAGGCGTTTGAGGCCACCTTGCTGACACCGGCCCCGTGGGATGCG
>JBAVTI010000369.1:0-2311 GCA_049696055.1 Paracoccaceae bacterium
CCGCCCCGGCCCCTCAGGCCAGAGTCGGTCACTTCGGCCACAATCTCGGGCGGCGTCATCGCCAAAGCGCGGCGCAGCCCAACCAGCCCGCCATGCGCCTCGTAATCCACAAGCGACAGCGGATCAATGATCCCGCAGCGCGCGAATGTCAGCCGGGTTTGCGCCTTCAGCCACGGCAATTCCTCGGTCAGGCCCAGCGCCTTGGGATGCTCCTGCCAGCCTGCCGCGAACAGCGATCCCACGTCCTTGGCGCAGACCGGCCCGAACGCATAGCGCCCGGTGGCGGTTTCCACTTCAACCAGCGGCTCCAGCCATACCATGCCACGCGAACCGTTACGCACCACCGTCACATTCAGCCCGCGCCGCGCCGCTTCCGCCAGCACCGCTGCCGCCACCGCATCCGCACCCAAAGCCTTTGCAGCCGCGTCGCGGGGGATATAGATCTTCATGCCATTACCCCGGTTTTCATATCCGCCACCAGCGCATCAAACCGCGCTTCATCCACCCGGCCCACCACGCGCCCATCCACCAAGGCCGCAGGCCCACAGGCGCACAGGCCCAGACAGAACACCGGCTCCAACGTCACCGCGCCATCGCGTGTGGTCTCATGCCACTCGATCCCCAGTGATTTCTTTGCATGTTCGGCCACCCGGTCGGCTCCCACCGCCTGACACGCCTCGGCCCGACACAGCTTTAGCACATGCCGCCCCGCCGGTTCTTCGCGGAAATCGTGGTAAAAGCTCATCACCCCATGCACTTCGGCCCGGCTCAGGTTCAAATTCTTGGCAATCACCGGCAGCGCCTCTTGCGGCACATAGCCAAAAGTTGCCTGAATGGCATGCAAGATGGGCAAAAGCGGCCCCTCCATCCCTTGATGCGCCTCAAGAATTTCCCCGACGCGTACAAGAATCGATCCGCTACCGTGCGACATGGCTAACCTCCGGTTGATCCTCTGGCTTCTACGCCAGTCGATAGACAAATCAATATGGAAAACCCGTTGAACGATAGATACCGTCTATCAATCCGCCGCCACGTCCGCCACCCGCCGTGCCGTCTCCAATAGCGCCGCCAAAATCGGCGTATGTGGCTCGCGATGGGCGGCAATCAGCCCCACCAGATGCTCGGCCTCGGGGGCCACGATCGGTATCGCGCAAACCTGCCCGGTGGTGGCAAACAGATCAGCAAGCTTTTTCGGCAATATCGACGCCCAACGCCCCGACATCACATGCGCAATCAGCGTGATCGTCGAATTCGACTCGACCGAAGGCGCCACCGCAATTCCCGCCTCGGCCAACCGCTGATTGACGATCCGGCGGTTTTGCATATCCCCGGTCAGCAGGCACAAAGGCGTGTCCGCAAGCTCGGCCCACGTTACTTGTTTGCGGTCCGAAAGCGGCGTCCCCGGCGCACACAACAGCCGGTAAAACTCGGTATAAAGCGGCACTTGCGTCACCCGCCCCAACGGCTCGTTGTCCAGATAGGTGATCCCGGCATCCAGATCCAACCTCTCGATCCCGGTCAATATTTCGGCCGATGTGCGTGACAATACCGTCACCCGCACGTTCGGGTTTTTCTGGGTAAACGGCCCGGTCAAATCCGCCACCATCGGCAGCGCGGTGGGAATGACCCCCAACCGCAGATTCCCCGATAGCCCCGACCTGACCGATCGCATCTCGTCGCGCATTGCCCGCGCATCGCCGACAATCCGCCGCGCCCATTCCAGCACGCGCTGGCCTTCCGGCGTCAGCCCCTGAAACCGTGATCCGCGAAACACCAGTTGCACGCCCAACTGATCCTCAAGCTGCTTGATGGCGGACGATAGCGTCGGTTGCGTCACCCGGCACGCTTCGGCGGCGCGGCCAAAATGCCGCTCATGTGCCAGTGCGATGAACATTTCCAGCTTGTCGATCATCCCGCCACTTTTGCAGCAATCGCACGCCCCAGCAAGCGCCCCTCTTGTCCGATGCCCCCCCAAGAGCTACATCCAAGCAATGATATTTAGCATCCCCTTCATCAAGAAACCGCCCTTTGTGGCAGTCATTCGGCTTCAGGGTGCCATCGGCACCGGGGGCCGCTTTGGCACGGGCATCAATGACGAAACCCTTGCACCGGTGATTGAACGCGCCTTTGCCCGTGGCAAACCCGCCGCCGTGGCGCTGATCATCAACTCCCCCGGTGGCTCTCCGGTGCAAAGCAGCCTGATCGCCGCCCGCATCCGCCGTCTGGCCGAGGAAAAGCAAATCCCGGTCCACGCCTTTGTCGAAGATATCGCTGCCTCTGGTGGCTATTGGCTGGCCTGCGCCGCCGATCA
>JBAVTI010000370.1:0-4093 GCA_049696055.1 Paracoccaceae bacterium
CAGCACCATGCACGAATTGGTCATCACCGGTTCGGTCAAGATCGCCGCCACGTCGCCCGTGGCCAAAGCCGCCTCGACCGCCGCACTATCGTTGAATTCAACGCAAATGGCGGTCAACCCGAGATCGGTCACCTGCCCCACCAGACCGGGGCGGTTGACGGTCTTGCCATCCGCCAGCGTCACCATCGTCTCGTCAACCGTGCCATGATAGCAGCCGTTGAACACCAATACCTTGGATCGCCCGGTCACCGCCCGCGCCACCCGCAGCGCAAAGCGGTTGGCATCGGTGGCGGTGGTGGCGATCTGCCAGCGGTAATCGCCAAACCGCTTGGTCAGCAGGCGCCCGGCCTCCAGCGCGTCTTCGGTCGGCAACATATAGGTCAAACCGCGGCCAGCCTGTTTGCGAATGGCCCGCGCCACCGCCTTGGGCGAATGGCCAAACATGCTGCCGGTATCGCCCAGACAAAAGTCATCCACGCCGTAGCCGTCAATATCGGTCAACCGCGCGCCCTTGGCTTTGGCCACCAGCATCGCAAACGGCATCGGCCAATCGCGCATCCAGTGCATCGGCACCCCGCCAAGCCACGCCCCGGCCCCCGCCGCCAGCGCCACCTGCGTTTGCGGACGGGTGGCGGCAAACCGCTTGGCCTCGCGCGCGGTGAGGGCGGCAATTCGGTCACGCCGGATGCCGGCAACAAGGTCGGTCTGGTCAGTCATCGCATCACCTCTGGCTTGCCGCGTGGTTATGCCCCGCAATTTGATCAAATTCAAGACGCCCCGTGCGGTATTAAACGGGCCACCTTTGGGGGCATCGAGCCCCCGCAGGCGGCGCTGTCGCGGTGCCAAAGGGCCAGGGCCTGTGACTTGGCTGCGATCGGGTGCCTCCGGCGGGGATATTTGAGAACAGAAGAAATGCAGAAAGAAGGTCGCTTTTCAATCGCGCGCGACGTCTTTGTGGATGATCACATCGGCCTGCGGATAGGCCAAAACGATGGTACGTTTCAACCCTGCACCGATGTCATGTGCCTCGCGCAGGTTCAGATCGCCATCCAGTTCGATATGCAAATGCACGAAAACCCGGCTGCCAGCGGTGCGGGTTTTCAAATCGTGAAACCCGCGCACCCCCGGCCATTCGCGGGCCAGCGTCGCGATGCCCGCAATCACCGCCGGGTCGGCCTGGCGGTCCATCAGGGCATCCCACGCGCCCTTGCCGATCCTGAGCGCCCCCAGCGCCAGCAGCCCCGCCGCCCCTAGCGCCACCACCGAGTCAATCTGCGCCATGCCAAACCGGCTAGAGGCCCAAAGCGACAGGATGGCACCGATATTGGGCAACAGATCGCCCAGATAATGCAGCCGGTCTGCCTGCACCACCCGGCTGCCGGTGCGCCGCGCCACCCGGCCTTGCCAGAACACCAGACCAAGGGTCAGCACCACCGAAATGCTCATCACGAACATCCCCCGGCCTTCGGCAGTCAGCCGCCCGGCCTGCGGGTCCAGCAACCGCGATACCGACGCCCAGGTGATCACCGCCGCCGATATCAGGATAAACAGCGCCTGTCCCAGCGCTGCAAGATCCTCGGCCGAGGTATGGCCGAAATGGTGGTCGTCATCCGCAGGCCTTGCGGCATAGATCAGTGCCGCCATCGCCCCCAGCGATACCATCAGATCCATCGCACTGTCCGCCAGCGACGCCGCCACCGACAATGCCCCGGTTTCCCCCAGCGCCCACAGCTTTAGCGCCACCAGAACGCCCGCCACCGCCACCGAGGCCAGCCCGGCGGATAGGTTCATGCGGATGGAAGACAATGGGGCCATCGGAATAGAGACTCGTCTGCAGGGGATGTTTCTTGGCGTAACGCACCGATACCGCCCGATGCAAGCGGTTAACCCGGCCACCTGCCTTGTTGCCGACGCAGCATCTGGGCCTTCAAATCGCGCTACCTGTGTCAGGGGGCACCGCGTCGCGCGCCCCCGCCGACCGCTATTCCACCGCTTCTTCTGGCTCTACCCCCCAGATCGCGGTTTTGCGCACCCAGCCCTTGGTGCCATCCGCGCTGATCCGGCACCAATCCAGACTGCATTCCAACAGCTTGGCAATCACACCCAGCTCTGCTTGCAGCACCACGCCGCCCGCGTCATCGGGAATGCTGCGAAATTCCACCATATCTTCTGCGATCAGCACCGCCCGCACCCCCGACAGCAGCGAATAATGGATCCAGCCGCCCGCCCCTTCGGTGTCTTCGACCCGCCGCCAGTTCTCAAACTCGGCGGTAATGCGCAGCGGCATGCCGGCGCGGGTAAAGACCCAGTCAATCCGGTGCGATAGCCCCGGCCCGCGCCGCGCATTGCCCTCGCTGGTCTTCAGCGTCACATAGCGCGGCAGCGGCAGGTTGGTCACCGCACCCCGGTTCGGATCGCGCACCGGCTCGGGCGCTGGGGCCACCACCGGGGCCACCGTTTCTGTCCCCGCCGCGCTGCCCCCCACCGTGCTGGCCCCCGCCGTTTCCTGCGCCAGCCCCCCTGACACACCAAAGGCCATACCCACAGCCAACACCGCGACCACCGCCAACCCCTTACCCAATACCGCCCGTATCATTCTGTTCCGCCTGCTTTTGCCCCGACCTTACGGGTTTTTGCCGATCCGCCC
This sequence comes from Paracoccaceae bacterium, assembly GCA_049696055.1. Lineage (GTDB taxonomy): Bacteria > Pseudomonadota > Alphaproteobacteria > Rhodobacterales > Rhodobacteraceae > JBAVTI01. The sequence continues at coordinate 2,648 of JBAVTI010000370.1, forward strand.
GGCCCATCCGCTGTGGACCGGTGCTTGGGGGCTTGTGCCTCGCCCCGCTTCCCGTCACTTTGCCATTACTAGGCTTGATTTGGAAGTGCAGGGAGAGAACTCATGCCCGTAGAACGCCTGAGTGTTGTAGTGACGCGACGCTTGCCCGAGGTTGTCGAGACCCGGATGAAAGAGCTGTTCGATGTGGAACTGCGCGATCCCGATGTCAAAATGACGCGTGAGGAACTTGCCGCCGCCATGCGTCGCGCCGATGTGCTGGTGCCTTGCGTCACCGATACCATTGATGCGGGCTTGCTGGGGCAGGCGGGGGAAAAGCTGAAACTGATCGCCAATTATGGGGCAGGGGTCGACCATATTGATGTCGCCACCGCCCGCCAACGTGGCATCCTGGTGTCCAACACCCCCGGCGTGGTGACCGAAGATACCGCCGACATGACCCTGGCGCTGATCCTTGCCGTCACCCGCCGCATCCCCGAAGGACTGGCGGAAATGCAGGCAGGCGAATGGCAGGGCTGGTCGCCGATGGCGCACCTTGGCGGCCGTGTCGGGGGCCGCCGCCTTGGCATTCTTGGCATGGGCCGCATTGGCCAGGCCGTTGCCCGCCGCGCCCGCGCCTTTGGCATGCAGATCCATTACCACAACCGCAAACGCCTGCGCCCGGAACTAGAGGCCGAGCTGGACGCCACCTATTGGGAAAGCCTCGATCAGATGGTTTCACGCATGGACATCCTCTCGGTCAACTGCCCGCACACGCCCTCGACGTTCCACCTGCTGAACGCCCGGCGGCTAAAACTGATGAAGCCTACCGCCGTCATCGTCAACACCTCGCGCGGCGAAGTGATCGACGAAAACGCCCTGACCCGCGGCCTGCGCGCACACGAAATCGCAGGCGCCGGCCTTGATGTGTTCGAGCACGGCCACGAGATCAACCCCCGCCTGCGCGAGTTGCCCAACGTGGTCTTGCTACCCCACATGGGCTCCGCCACCATCGAGGGCCGTGTGGAGATGGGCGAGAAAGTCATCATCAATATAAAGACCTTCGCCGATGGTCACAGGCCACCAGATCAGGTGCTGCCGGGGATGTTGTAAGGGCCAACGGTAAACCAAGGGCTGCTAACGCGATGGATACCTTTTTCGCTAGTCGTGGCAAAAATGGGTAAGTTCATATGTTTTTGCGCGTCTCCGGCATCAAGATACACAGCTATCAAAGCGATTGTGTTGTCGTGCAAGAAAATCGCAAAGCAACCATAGTTCTCTTTAAGCTCCCATTTATACTCAAACTGGCTTTTTGAGTTTTTCTTGCCTTGCTCCAAAAATCCATGCTTCTCAAGCAGATCTATAAGACCAAATGGCACGTCTTCTGCGGCTGCATCCAAACTCGTATACCACGAAACCAAAACTCTTGCGCATTCATCAAGCGGTTTTCCCGCACGTAAATAGTACAGG
>JBAVTI010000371.1:0-4744 GCA_049696055.1 Paracoccaceae bacterium
GCCCCAGCCCCAGATCTGGCTCGACATCGCGGCCAAAGTATCCTCCGACAGGCCCATCGCCCGACCCACCTCGCGCACCGCCCGCTTGCCGCGATAGTGGATCACCGTGGCACAGAGGCCCGCCCGGTGCCGCCCGTAACGCTCGTAGATGTGCTGGATCACCTCTTCCCGCCGCTCATGCTCGAAATCCACGTCGATATCCGGCGGCTCGTTCCGCGCCTCCGATATGAACCGCTCGAACACCATCGTCCCGATCTCGGGGCTGACCGAGGTCACGCCCAGCGCGTAACACACCACCGAATTCGCCGCCGATCCGCGCCCTTGGCACAAAATCCCCCGGTCGCGCGCGAATTGTACAATGTCATGCACCGTCAGGAAATACGGCTCGTAGCGCAGCTTGCCAATCAGCGCCAATTCATGCCCGACTTGCGCCTGCGCCTTGGCCGGTATCCCCGCCGGATAGCGCCAGTGCAACCCCGCTTGGGTCAGCCGCGCCAACCGTTCGGGTGCCGTCTCTGACCCGGTAATTTCCGACGGATATTCATAGCGCAATTGATCCAGCGAGAACCCAAGGCCCGCTGCTATCTCGCCACTGCGATGCACGGCCGCCTCATGCCCGGCAAACAGCCGCAGCATTTCCGCCTCGCTGCGCAGCCGCTGTTCGGCATGGACATGGGCGCTGCGCCCCAGCTCTTCCACCCGCACCCCCAGCCGGATCGCCGTCACCACATCCGCCAACCGCCGCCGCGCGCCGTGGTGCATCATCGGCAACCCTGACGCCACCGTGGCCACCCCCATGCCCGCCGCCAGCCGCGCCAGCCGAGCAAATCGCGTTGCATCCTGCCCATCATAAAGCGGTGCCATCAGCAACGTCACCTGCCCCGCAAACCGCTGCACCAACTGCTCGGCCATCCCGCGCCACCCCGCCAGTCGGGGGGCCGGATGCACCAGCATCTCCAACCCCTCGCCCCATTCCAGCAGGTCCGCCACCCCCAGATCACAAGACCCCTTCACCGCCCGCCGCCGCCCCAGCGTGATCAACCGACAAAGCCGCCCCCACGCCGCCCGGTCGCGCGGTAAAGCGGTCACCACCACCCCCTCGCGCGTCACCAACCGCGCCGCCGGGATCAACCGAGGGGCGCTGCCAAAATCCCGCAACCGCTCGCGTGCCGCGACATGCGCCCGCACAATCCCGGCCACCGAGTTTTCATCCGCAATCGCAATCCCCGCCATGCCCAGTGCTGCACAGCGTTCCACCATTTCCTCCGGGTGCGACGCCCCGGTCAGAAAGGTGAAATTCGATGTGGCGGAAAGCTCGATAAAGGCCATGGCTGCGGGTGGATATCCTGAACAAATCAGGAACAAACCTAGCGCATATCCCAAGCCCGCGCCAGTGAGTCGCCACACTTAAACCGCCACGCCCATGGCCAAAACCGAAGCCTCCGGCGGGGATATTTGGATAAAGATGAAAGCCTTCAGCGCAGCCGCTTCAGAACGTCCAAGCCCGCATAGCCATCCTGCGCCACCCCGATCGAGCCTTGATAGGCCTTCACCGCCGCAATGGTATTGGGCCCGATCTTGCCATCCACCCCGCCGGTGTCAAAGCCGGCGGCGGTCAAGCGTTGCTGCAATTCCAGCCGTTCTTCCACCAGCAAAGCCCGGTCATCGCGCGGCCATGCGGCCTGAATGGCAGGCCCGCCCTTCAAGCGATCCGCCAAATGGCCAACCGCAATCACATAAGCATCTGCGGTATTATAGGTCTCGATCGCCTGAAAATTGCGAAACGTCAAAAACGCCGCCCCGCGGAAACCTGCTGGCAACAACACCGACGCCAGCCCATGATCCGGCAATGCCGCGCCCTGCGCCGTGCGCACCCCCAAAGCCTGCCAGTCCGCCACCGGTTTCTTCACCCGATCGCCGGACTGCGCATAATCAAACCCCGGCGGCAGCGTCACCTCCAGCCCCCAAGGCTGCCCGCCCATCCACCCCGATTTCGCCAGATAGGCGGCGGTAGAGGCCAAGGCATCCGTCGGATCATCCGACCAGATATCGCGCTTGCCATCGCCAGTGAAATCCACCGCAAACGCCAGATACGACGTCGGGATGAACTGGGTATGCCCCATCGCCCCGGCCCAACTGCCGGTCATATTGGCGGGGGCCACATCACCCTGTTGAATGATCTGCAAGGCCGCCAACAACTGCGCTTCAAAGAAGCTGCCACGCCGCCCGTCATAGGCCAGCGTCGCCAGCGAGGTGATCAGGGGCCGGTCACCGCGAAAGGTGCCATAGCTACTTTCCATGCCCCAGATCGCAACAACCACTTCCTTATCCACGCCATAGGCCGCCTCGATCCGCGCCAGTAACGGCGCGTTCTGCGCCAAAGCGGTTTTGCCATTCACCACCCGCATCTCGGAGACGGCGGTATCGAGATAATCCCAGATCGTCTTGGTAAATTCGCTTTGGTGGCGGTCCTTGTCGATCACCTCGGGGCTGTAGAACACGCCCTCAAACGCCCGTGCAAACGTGGCCTCGGAAATGCCATGGGCCAATGCCCGCCCCCGGAAACCCGCGATCCAGCTTTCCAACCCCGCTTGCGTGCCCGTCGTTTCGGTCATTCCAACCCCATCTTGCACCTGCGGCGCGACCGATAGTTGCGGCCGTACCTCTGCGGGCGCGGCAAAGGCCACCCCTGCCACCACAAACCCGGCCATCAATACCAAAGCCCGCATCCACTTACCGCCCAAACATGCCGCTTGCCCCGAACCCTAGCGCGATTGCTGTCGGCAGAAAAGCCGTCAGCACCAGCACGGCCGTGCCATTCATAAATCGTTCAGAATTTCGGGCTGGAAACCGTGAAATGCAACCGCGACCGATCGGTCAGATACAGCGCATAATAGTATTCAATCGGTGAGCCCGCCTGCCCGACCGCCACCGATTCAATTCCCAAAAGCGGAGTCTTGGGGGCGATATGCAGCAACTCGGCCTCCTCGGACGTTGGGGCTACAGCTTCAATCCAGCGTTCAGCACGTTCCAACTTGACCCCATATTGCCGCCCGATGGTGTCGTAAAGTGACCGGTTCTCTAGCGGGATGCCATCAAGACCCGGCACAAGCTTTTCCAACATGCACCAACGCACGATCATCCGGGGCTGGTTGTCCACCGACAACACCCGGTCAATCGCCACCAGATTGGTCTCGGCATCCACCCGCAGGAATTTCTGCACCCGCGCACTGGGCTTGATCACCTCTTGCCGCAGGATCCGCCGTGTCACCGCCTTGCGCTTTTCCGCCAACTCGCCGCTGAACCCCACGGTCGAGCCGACAAAGTTCTGCTCTTCCCGACGCCCGGCGACAAAGGCACCTTTGCCCTGCAACTTGTAGATCAGCCGCTCGTGCACCATCTGCGCCATGGCCTCGCGCACCACGGTGCGAGACACCTTGAACCGGTCGCACAGCTCGGATTCCGACGGCAAGCGCGCGTGTTCCGGCATTGGTTCCTGCAAGATGAACGCCGTCAGCGAAGCCTTCACCTGCGACCAAAGCGGCGCGTTTGCCGCGCGGCTGGTGGGCCGCAGCCGATCCTTCGGTTTAGGCTCGGAACCAATGCTCAACAGGCGCTCTCCTAGTTTGCGGGGCCATTTGCCCCACAAGATCAAGGCTTATGCGATAACCATCCGATGCCGTTCGCGCAAGAGCCGGGCACAGGCCTCGACCTCTGCCAGACGCGACGTCTCGTCCCACCCAAGCGCCGCCGCCAACACCTTTGACACCTCATCCAACGACCCCACGCTGACCGCGCCTTCGAATGCCATCAAGGTCCGGCGCAGCACCACATCTTCAAGATGGGTTACCCGCTCGGTCCGGGTGATCAGGTCGATCTCGGCAGGGGTGTAGTCTTTCAGATGGGCAAAACGGTCGGCACTGGCGGCCTCGGCGGCGGCAAAACCATCGGCATTTGCGCCATAGCGGGTGGCCAGCAGACGACAGCGCTCCCGCGACAGCCGATGGCGCCGGGCCATAGAACCCAGCCATTCGTCGCGCGCGGCCCCAAGCGCCGGATAGCCATTGCCGCCGCCGATCGCCAAAACCTTGGTATCGACGCGGCGTTCTTTCCCCAAAAATTGCAGAACCTCGGCGGCGATTTGTTCGCCCACCACACGGTAAGTCGTCCATTTACCCCCGACCAGCGTCACCATCGGAAAGGGCCGCCCCGGGGCCACAGGATAGCGCACCAGCTTATGGTCCCGGCTGATAGCGCCGGTCGCACTATCCGTGCTTAGCGGCAACGGGCGCACCCCGGCATAGGCAAACACGATATCTTGCCGGGTAAACCGCACTTTCGGTAAGATCGGGCGCAGCACACCGAACAGATAGTCAATCTCGGCCTCTGTCGTGGTCTTGTCGTCCGGGTTATCGTTGCGCAGATCGGTGGTGCCCAGCATCAGCAGATCGGAATCCATCTTGTAGATCAGACAAGACCGATGATCGTCGGTTTCAAAATACAGCATGGTGTCGCCCAGCTGCTTTGCCAGTTCGGCGTGCCGCATGATCAGATGCGCGCCCTTGGTGCCCCCGATCATCCGATCCGTGAATCCAAGATTACCCTGCACCCGGTCCACCCAGGCACCAGACGCATTCACCACCATCCTGGGGGCGACGCTGATTTTCTCATTGGTCTCGCGCACGATCAGCGTGATACGGCCATTCTCCATCGGCCCTGCCGCAAGATACGGGATCGCCATCGC
>JBAVTI010000372.1:0-3666 GCA_049696055.1 Paracoccaceae bacterium
CATCAGCCGCTCGGCCTTTTTGCGCACCAGCACCGAGCGCAGATCGTGCATCGCCAGTAATAGATCGTCTGTCACCTGTTCCAGCTGCGCATCCGTGGCACGGGCCTGCACCCATTGTGTCGTCAGGTTCATGTAATCGACGGCGCGGTGGATATCGTCGAGATCACGCGTCGCCAACAGGGCCACGCGCTTTTCCAGCCAGTCCTTGATCACGGCGGTATCGGCGGCGGAAAGCTTGGTCTCGCCATGCGGCTTGATGTTGCCGTTCTTGACATTGACCATGGCAATTTCCTCCATGTCGATACGGCGCTGCCGGTTTTCGGTATCAACCCGAAACACCGACGCGCCGTTCTCACGGATGCGGAAATAGTAATCCGGCAGATCGCCCGCCATGGGTTTCCCTTACTTAAGCCCCGCACAAAAGGCCTGAATGCGGCTACACGCCTTTTGCAGCGCCTCGTTTGAGGTAGCGTAGCTGACGCGGAAGTTGGGCGATAGTCCGAAGGCGGCACCAAAGACCACGGCAACGCCGGTTTCTTCCAGCAAAGCGGTGGCGAATACTTCGTCATCGGTGATTTTGGTGCCAGCGGCCGAGGTTTTGCCGATGCAGCCCGAGATGTCGGGATAGACGTAAAACGCGCCTTCGGGGGTGGGGCAGGTAATGCCCTTTGCCGCGTTCAACATGCCAACCACCAGATCGCGCCGTCCCTGAAACAGTTTGCGGTTCGGGGCAAGAAAATCCTGCGGGCCGTTCAGCGCCTCAAGCGCCGCATATTGCGAGATAGAGCAGGGGTTCGAGGTGGATTGGCTTTGGATCGTGCCCATTGCCTTGATCAGCGGCACCGGGCCTGCGGCATAGCCAATGCGCCAGCCGGTCATGGCATAGGATTTCGAGACGCCATTGCAGGTCAGGGTGCGGTCATAAAGCCCCGGCTCGACCTGTGCGGGGGTGGTGAATTCAAAGTCGTCGAACACCAGATGTTCATACATGTCGTCCGACATCACCCAGACCTGCGGGTGACGCATCAGAACGTCGGTCAGGGCCTTCAGCTCCTCGCGGGTATAGCCCGCCCCGGTCGGGTTCGACGGCGAGTTGAAGATGAACCATTTGGTTTTGGGGGTGATCGCGGCCTCTAGCTGTGCGGGCGTCAGTTTGAAGTCGGTTTCCATGCCGGCGGCGATGAAAACCGGGGTGCCACCTGCGAGCAGCACCATATCGGGGTAGGACACCCAATAGGGGGCTGGAATGATCACCTCGTCGCCGGGGTTACAGGTGGCCATCAGCGCGTTGTAAAGGATCTGCTTGCCGCCGGTGCCAACCGACACCTGTGCGGGCGTGTAGGTCAGGCCGTTTTCACGCTTGAACTTGGCGCAGATCGCCTGTTTCAGCTCTGGGATGCCATCGACGGCGGTATATTTGGTGCGGCCCTGATCAATCGCCCGTTTGGCGGCGTCTTTGATGTTTTGCGGGGTGTCAAAATCCGGCTCGCCGGCACCAAGGCCGATGACGTCTTTGCCAGCTGCCTTCAGCTCGTTCGCCTTGGTGGTGACGGCGATGGTCGGCGAGGGTTTGACGCGGGCGAGGGTATCGGACAGAAAGGCCATGACATGATCCGGCTTTATGGACGTTTTGCGCGATCCGTCTTAGGGTGCGGATCGGTTTGGGGCAAGCGGGAATGGGACGCATGGAAACGGGCGAGGCACGGCTGAAGCGAATGGCGATGCGGTCTTGGCGCAGGGGCACCAAAGAGATGGACCTGATCCTTGGGCCTTGGGCGGATGCCCATCTGACGGGTTTGGATGCGGCGCGGCTGGCGGTCTATGACGTGCTGCTGGAAGAAAACGATCAGGATCTGCTGCCGTGGGTTCTGGGGCAAGCGGCACCACCCGCCGCCTTGGCCGGGCTGATTGCGGAAATCGGCGCGTTCGCGCGGGCGAGACTGCAGCCAAAGCGCTAATTTCGGGAATTTGCCACAAAATTGCCGTGAGTTTACGGAATGTTTGCGTTTTGTGCTGATTCTGTCCCTAAGCAAATGAGGGCGGAGATTAGGAATGAGTATTCACGCGCAGGTCTTGGACGGTTCGCAAAAGGCGTTCATGCTGGGATATCTGGAAAGTCTGGCACTGGTGGAACGGTTGCATCGGTTGCTTTTGGATGTGGTCAAGGACGAATTCGAGCGGTTGAACCTGCTGGAGATCAACCCGGTGCAGGCCTTGCTGTTGTTCAACATCGGCGAGAATGAGGTTACGGCGGGCGAGTTGAAATCGCGCGGCTATTATCAGGGCTCGAACGTCAGCTATAACCTGAAAAAGCTGGTCGAGCTGGGGTATATGCACCATCAGCGGTCGGAAATTGACCGCCGGTCGGTGCGGGTCAAGCTAACCGAAAAGGGGCGTCGGGTGCGCACCGTGCTGAACGAATTGTTCGGACGTCATGCCGAAGGGCTGGAACGGCGCGGCATGATCGGTGCCGAGGGGATGGAAAACATCACCCAATCGCTGAAACGGATGGAACGGTACTGGACCGAACAGATCCGCTATATCTATTGACCCGCAGCACAGGTTTTGAGCGATCAGCGCTATAGGATTTGAGGGATCTGCACCGCAGGCTGCGGGTGATCAGCACCAAGGGCGCCGGGTGATCTTGGCCTTAAGCCGTGGGTGATGAGCGTCATAAGCCGAGGGTGACCTGCGTCACAGGCTGCGTGCGATCAGCGCCACATTCGCGCGTGGCTGGCAAACCGGCCTTGCAGTTTGGCAAGGATGCGGTTGAAGCGGCCGGGCTTCGGCAGCGGGCCGTTGGTCAGACGGTCGATGATCACCTCGGGCGGGCAGGGGCGGCGGCTGACGGGATCATAGTAACGCGGATAGGCGATCAGCGTGGCATGGGCCAAGGCGGTGATATCACGGCGCGGCAAGGCATGGCCGTCGGGTGCATATCGGCGGCGGTTCGGGATCGGACCCAGATCGCGGGTCAGGCCCCAGCCGGCATAAAACGGCGCTCCAAGGCAGGTGACGGGTTTGCCACGGATTAGGGCCTCGAAGCCGAGGAGCGAGGTCATGGTCCAAACCGCGTCGATCTGGGCCAGCAGAGCGATCGGGTCGGCGTGGTGGGCTACGGCATCGGCAAGGCCGACCAAGGCATCAGGGGCAATGGCACCGGGGCGCAGTCCGGCCTCGACGTCGGGGTGGGGTTTGTAGATCAGTACGGCATCGGGGTTGGCTGCGCGCGCGGCCTGCAGCAGGCAGAGGTTGGTGCGCACCTCGGCTGTGCCCAGCCGGATCGAGGCGTCGTCCTCAACTTGCCCCGGCACCAGGATGCGGTGCCCCTGCGGCAAGTCCGGCAGCGCCCCGCCAAGATTGTACTTCGACAGGCCCGCAGCGGTTAGGCTTTCGATCAGTCTGGTTACTCGCAGCGCACCGCCGGGGGGCAGGGGGGCGGCAATCAGCTGTTCGAGACGGCTGGGGCGCGAGGGATCGTAATAAATGCCAAGATCATCGGTGACGAGGGATAGCGGCGCGATCAGATCGGCCCCAAGACCGCGAGAACGCAAAAACCCATCCTCTACCCGGCGGATCGGGGTGGGCGCGGACAGGGCTTCGGGTTCCTTGCCAGCCCAGATCAGCAGGCCGCGTCCGGTGGCATGCGCCATGGCTACGGCTTTT
>JBAVTI010000373.1:0-3196 GCA_049696055.1 Paracoccaceae bacterium
CTGCCACACTGAGAACACCCCCGCGCAGGAACTGACGGCGGCCGACATCGACCAACCGATTGCATTTCATGATAGCAAACCCTCCCTAGGCTTCTTTGACCAAGGATACCGGAGGAGATGCTGGTAAAGCGACAGCAGAGCGGGCACCGCCGCACTGCGGCAAGACGTTATGATTGCGCACAAATTTCAGGCGTTCGGATTTCCGAACATCAGACGCAGCTTAAAACCCCAGTTTTTGCATCTTTTCCCACAGCGTCGAGCGCGACACACGAAGCAGCTTTGCGGCCCCACCCACCTGTCCACTGGTCCGATCCAGCGCCGCCACGATCTGCGCCCGCTCAGCCGTATCCCGCACTTCGGCCAGCGACCGCATCGCCTCATCCGCCGCGCGTTCCGGAAAGAGATCTGCGGTCAGCACCATCTCACCCTCTGCCGCCTCGACGGCCCGCATCAGGCGGGCGCGCACCTCGCGTCCATTGCCGGGCCAGTCATGCGACCGTAATGCTTCTTCTGCCGTGGCCGCGATACCTGTCAGCGGCACCTTACGGCGGGCGTTGAAGCCGGGGAACAGTTGTGTCGCCAGCCAAACCGCATCGTCAGGGCGGTCTGCCAGCGGCGGCACCACGATTTCATGCGAACGGAGCAATGACAAAAGGTCAGCCCGCAGAGCCTGTGCATCCTCGTCCGCCTGCGGCCCAAGGGTGGCGATCAGCCGAAAGCGCGGTGCTGCCAGGGCCGCCATCAGCGCATCCTGCGCGATGGGGTCAAGTCGCCCGATCCCGACTATGACCAGCGAGCCTTCGCCCACCTTACTCACCGCTCTCTGCACCTCCTCTGTCCCGATTGTCTCGCGCAAAGCATTGCAGACCACCATCGGTGCGGCCTTGCGGTCGGAAAGATCATGCACCAGCCTTGCCAGCCGCAACTTGCCAAGACCCGATGCTCCCCGGATCAAAAGGGCTGTTTCGCGCCCTGAGGCCTCGGCCACCTGCTTGTCCACGGCGCGCGCAGCGGCGCTGATGCCGGTTTCGGGTGGCATGTCCTGATCGGGCCGGGGTCGAATGATCGTCGCCAGACGTTTCAGGAAAGCCCCGATCTCAAACGGCTTGGTGATGTAATCTGCAGCCCCCGAGCGGATCAGTCGCACGGCCTGATCAATCCCGCCCTGGCCAGTGATGAACAGGAAGGGCGGCGGATGGCCGGTGCGCGTCAGGGTGTCGTAAAGCTCTTCGCCGGTGCCATCAGGCAGGCGGATATCGCAGATGACGGCGTCAAGGACTTTGCGCGGCGTGCGGATGGCGGGCAGAGCGCGGGCGATCCCTCGGTGCCATTGCACCTCGGCCCCCTCCAGCGTCAGGCGCTGCACCAGAGATGTGCCCATGATCTCGTCATCTTCAACCAGCACGATGCGACGGCCTTCAAGCATGGTTGCCACTTTGCGTGGGCAGATCGACCCGGATCACGGTCTGCTCGCCCGCGCGTTCGTGGTGCAGCCTGCCGCCAAGTCCCACTACGATATCATGCACCAACCGCAGGCCGACCCCACCCCCGGGCGGCAGGGGGCCAGAGTCCAAAAGGCGCGCAAGATCGGCATCGCTCATTGCGGCCCCCGTGTTGCTGACCGAAATCGACAGCCCATCGCCACCATTGGCAACGGTCAGGCCAACCCGCCCAATCACCCCCGCCGCCTCCCCGGCATTCAAAAGCAGGTTGAGCGCCACCTGCCGCACCGGGGCTGCGGGTTGACCTGCCAGCGCCGCAGTCCCCGCAGCGACCCGCCAGTCCAACACCTGATTGCGGCTATGCACCTCGGGCTCAAACAGAAGACGCAGGTCCTCGAAGTCCTCGGGGCGCAGCGGTTGCCCGGCGCGGTCCAGCCGGTTTTGGTCAAGGATTGCCCGCGTCACATCGCGCAGATGGCCAAGGCCGCGCTGCATTAGTTCAGCCGATTGGCGGACAACCTCGGGCCGGTCGGCATAGGTGTGGATGGTGTCGGCCGCATTCAGCAGGCCGCCCAGCGGGTTGTTGACCTCATGCGCGAGCGAGGACGAGAGTCGCCCGAGGCTGACAAAGCGTTCGCGGTCGGCCAGCCGACGTTCGGCTTCGGCACGTTCCCCGACGGCGGTCGTCATGTGGTTGTAGGTCTCGATCAGCCGGGCCAACCCTGGATCGCCATGTGGAATTTCGGCCTTTGGAATGGGACGTGGTGCGCCGTCCGACGCGTCCATCGCCTGCACCAAGGCCCCCACAGGGCGCAAAATGCGCGCCACTGCGAGCCAGCCACCAAAGGCAAGAACCGCTGTTGCCAAGGCGTTGCCGAACAGAAGCCACAGAGAAACATTGCGCCGTTCAGCCAGCAGGTCGGTCACATCCAGTTCAGTGACAACGCCGCCAATCGTGCGGCCTTGGTATTGCAGAGGGGCCGTGACCCGCAGGACGGGATCACCGGTCATCCGCACCGCCTCTGGGGCTACCGCGCCGATCTCGAAATCGCTTGCATTCTCACCCACCGGTGCACGGCGCGGGTCGGTCGCTGCCAGCACATGTCCACGCTCATCCGCCACCACGGTCAGCAAAAGCCGCTGCCCCTCGCTTCCTGCCCGCGCGCGGTCGAGTATGTCGTAAACCTCCCAGACATCCTGCCGCAGGACCGACGGCCCAAGGGCGACCGACAGGCCTTCGATATGCAGCCTTGCCGTTTCGGACAGTCGTGCGTCCTGCACCCGCCCGAGGGCCGAAAGTACACTCTGACTGGCCACCAGACCCAGCAGGATCATCAGCGCGGCGGTAATCAGAGGCACACGCAGAGTGACGGGAAGGTTCCGAAAGCGCTGCAGGGGTTTCATCCGCCCCCCAGAACCGCCATGCGCGTGGCGATGCCATCAAACAGTGATGGTTCCGCTGCCGTGACGCTGTCGAGAAACAAAAGCCGCAACACCGATTGGCCCTGATCGGTTTGGTCAAAGCCCTGAAGTGCCGCCGCGCAGGCAGTGACCCCGGACTCGCCCAAGCGGTCACCGCGCGCGACAAAAGGCGGAAAGCCAAGCTTCTCCGACCGGGCGATGATCTTGGTCCGGGCCGTCAGATCAGGTTCAACGCTATTCAAGACTTCCCAGACATAACCATCGACACTGCCTGACCGGGTCAAACCGCCCGCAACTGCGCGGACGACGTTGCGGTGGCCATAGGTAAAGAT
>JBAVTI010000374.1:0-1914 GCA_049696055.1 Paracoccaceae bacterium
TTCCCCCTTGGCTATCGTCACGATGCCGCTTGCCACCCTGAAAGCCATCCCCTTCGCAGACCCGGAAAATGCCCGGCAAAAATCCCGGTATCTGGATTTTCTTCAAGCCAAAAACTTGGCGTCAAACCCCGACGACATCGCCTTGCCCACCTACCAAGGCACCCCAATTGGCGATGATTTCCAAACCTACATGGGTCTGTTGCGGTCGGTGCGCATCAACATGGAGTTTTCCGGCTCGCTGTGTAGGGGGCTGAAACGCAGCCGCTACCAACAGGCCGATCTATCGGGCGACGTGCCCATTTTGGTTGATTACGCAGCGCCTTTGCCAACGCACGCCTGCCGCTGACGGGCGATCCACAAAAACACAAAACGGCTTTGGCCGAAGGAGGAACTATGCCGAAAATCATGATCCACGGCAACGATGCGCGCCGCGCTTTGGCGCACGGTGTGCAGAAACTATCGGCAGCGGTAGAGTCCACGCTGGGCCCGATGGGCATGAACGCAATGATCGACCGCCCGATGGGCACCCCCCTGATCAGCCGCGACGGCGTGTCGATTGCCTCGGAAATTGAACTGTTCGACCGCTTTGAAAACATGGGCGCGCAGGTGGTGCGCGAAGTGTCGATGCAAACCAATGAAGTGGCGGGCGATGGCACCACCACCTCGATCGTGCTGGCCAATGGCATGATCCAGTCAGGTGTCGCATTGATCGACAAGGGTGCAAAACCGGTCGAACTCTGCCGCGGTATTGCCATGGCCGTCGAGGCCGCCACCAAAGCCCTGCGTGCGGCAGCAAAGCCTGTGAAAGACCACGACATGCTGTCGGCTGTGGCCAAGATTTCCGCTTCAAACGCCGATCTGGGCGGGCTTGTGGCCGAAGCCTTTCGCCGGGTTGGCGCACAGGGCGTAATCTCTACCGACTACGGCGCAGGCAACGCGTCCACGCTGCAAGTGGTGGACGGCATGGCGTTTGACCGTGGCTATATCTCGCACCACATGGTCACCGATCTGGATGCGATGCGCGCTGTGGTTTTGAACCCCTATATCGTGCTGACCGACATCAAGATGAAAACCGCAAGCCAGCTTGATACCGCCAAGGCTATCGCTGCCGAGGACAATCGCCCGCTGGTGATCATCTCCGAGGAAACCTCGCCCGAGGTACTGCTGACCCTGCTGGGCAAAGACGGACCGGGAAAATTCCTGGTGGTTCATCCGCCGGAATTCGGCCATTGGCGCCGCAATATGATGGAAGATCTGGCGATCCTGACTGGCGGCAAGGTCTTGGCCCGCGATCTGGGCGATAGCCTCGAGAACATCACCCGGCTTGAAATGGGCTCCGCCGAGCGGATCGAGGCCACCAACTCCGATACCATGATCATCCGTGGCAACGGCGACCCGCAGGCCATTGCGGCCCGGCGCGCACAGGTCCAGCGGCTATATGAAAACGCGCCGCCCAATATCGACAAGGACAAACTGCAAGAACGGCTGGCCAAGCTGTGCGGTGGCACGGCGACGATCCTCGCGGGGGGGGTTACCCCGGTCGAACAGAAACGCACCATCCAGTTGATCGAAGACAGCCTGAACGCCGTGCGCGCCGCATCCGAAGAAGGCGTGCTGGTTGGCGGCGGCGTGGCCTTGGCGCGGGTTGCCCCCTCGCTGGCCGAGCTTGCAAAATCGGTCAAGGGCGATGTGCGCAAGGGCGTAGAGTTGGTGCAATCAGTGCTGACCCTGCCGCTTGCCCGCATCGCCTTTAACGCAGGCGCAGAACCCAACGACGTGGTCGGCAAAGTCTGCGCTTTGCATGGCGATCACGGCTATAACGCGGCCACCGGTACCTATGAAGATCTGATGCGCTCTGGCGTCATCGACCCGGTCCGCGTCACCTGTTCGGCGTTGATGAACGCGGGGTCGGTC
>JBAVTI010000375.1:0-3042 GCA_049696055.1 Paracoccaceae bacterium
ATCCAGATCAGCATGGGCACCTTTGTTTGAAACTCGGGGGCCATGAAATAAGGGGCGCCGTGCAGGAACAGGCCTTTTTCACCAAGCGACTCGCCGTGGTCTGAGGCATAGATCAGCGAGGGCAGAACCCGATCCTGGCTATCGAGGAAGTCGATGGTCTGGGCCAGAATATGATCGGTGTAAGCGATAGTATTATCATAGGCGTTGGTGATTTCTTCAGTTGAGCAATCCTTGAATTCACCGGTTTGGCAAGACGGTTGGAAGACATCATAGGTGTCGGGGTAGCGCACATGATAGGCCGGCCCGTGGCTGCCGATCTGGTGCATGACGATGACGGTGTCCTCGGTCATCTTGGCGGCGGTTTCTTGCAGGAAGCCTAGAAAAATACCATCGTCGCATTCGCCATTGGCGCAGAAGTCCGGGTTCTTCAGGGTGTTCAGAACGCGCGAAGGAACCCTGCTGGCGATGTCTTTGTAGCCGGTATTGTTATCCCACCATTCCACCATCACGCCGGCATGGGTCATCACATCGAGCAGATTTTCGTTGCTGACGCCTTTGTCGTAGGAATATTCGCCGCGGGTGAAATGTGAAAACATGCAGGGCAGCGAGGTGGCGGTCGCGGTGCCGCAACTGGACACATCATGAAAGAAAATGACGTCGCGCTTGGCCAATTCGGGGTTGGTGTCACGGGCATAGCCATTCAGGCTGAAATTCTGTGCCCGCGCAGTTTCGCCTGCCACAATAACCGTCAGCACGGGTTTGGTGGCGGCGGCCAGTTGTGGCCCCTTTTTGGCATCAAGCCCTAGGGGGGCCACCACAAGGTTTCGCGATTTGAGCATCATCTTGGCGTATTTGAATGCACCAGCCAAAGGGGCACCTGGCTGATAACTGCCTGCCAGCTCCTTGTGTTCGCGAATGACGGCGGAATAGGTTTGGAAGTTTGACAACAAGAGGCCCACGAACAACCCCGCTGCAACGGCCGAGGTCAGCGCCCATGTCCAGATATTGCGCCAAAGCCGCTGGGGGCGCACTTTGACCCAGAGCACAATCAAGGCAGGAAGGATGCCAAAGAGCGCCACATGCGAGATAAACCTGAACGTCATCAAGTGTTTGGATTCGGCAAACGTGGTTGTCATCGCATTCTGGATCATGTCGCGGTCGATCATGACCCCAAGCGTATCCATGTAATAGGACGTGACCGCCGACAAAATCAGCACGAATACCAGCACGGGCTTTTGCAGCCAGCGAAAGCCAAACAGCGTGATGATCAGCAGCGTCAATGCCCAAACCGCCGCGCCAAACACCGCAAGCGGGAACAGATGGCCGTCAAAAATCTGCAAACCGCGTTGCCAGAAAGTGTTGTTGTAAATTGCCATGACAAACAGGGCGACGGCGAGATTCAGGGTGATTGCGGAAACGGTTGGGCGCGGCAACTTGGCGACCAAGGTATTAAGGATGGGCAGTTTCATAGCAGGCTAGCCTTTGGTTGAGGCGTAGTGCCTGATGAAGCAGCCGCCGGAATGGTCTGTTTGCGTGAACGACGCATTTTCAGGAGATGGCATTACGGTGCCAATGCCGCTTCGTCTATCCGGTAAGTAGGGTGCCGAGCGCAATTTTGCCACTAGGCGCCAAAAGGTTTCTTAATTTGGGCTTATCATCCATTCCGGATGTTGCAGGCCCAGAGCCTCGGGGTTGGCAATATACACGGCTGCAAGGGCAAGGGCGGCCACGGCGATGACGGCGAAGGTGATCTTCCAGATCGAATAGGGACGTTCGCCCTGAACCTCGCCGGTTTGGCCATTGACGAGGAAGCGGTAGCTTTTCGAATTGTATTTGTAGGCGGCCATCCAGATCGGCAGCAGGATATGTTTGAAGGTTTCATCGTCATAGCGGGTGTCGACATTGGAGATGCGTTGTTCATCGCCGCCAATGTCTTGGGTGACATCTGAAGCAATTACCTGTTCCATTTTGGCACGAGCGCCAGCGTGGCCGTCAGAAAGGGCAATTGTATAGCCTTCGGCCTGAAAACCAGCAAGGTAATCGGGGCTGTAGGGTTCAAGTGCGCTTAGATCCCAAGGGGTCAAGTCGTCGCCAAGCCGCTGGGGCAGGCTGGTAGAGGCCATCACCAGAACGTCGTCAAAATCGCGGGCGACATTGCCTGAAACCGAGTGCCAGCGCGTGTGGCGAACCTGTTCCTGACGGGTTTCGTTCTTGCCGTTTACGTTGACGGTAACGGTGCGGGTTTCATAGTAATACTCGCCCCGTTGCCCGGTATAGCTGCTTTGGGTATCGGCGTCGAAGGTCCAGAATGGCACATAAATGCCATTCATCGCGCGGCCTTTGCGGGCATATTCAAGCAAGCCGTTGGGGGCGAACCACAGCCCGCCCATCCAACTGATCATGGCACCACGGGCCTGCGCCTCGGTCAGCACGAACGGGATGACGGCCTGCGGCTTGATCTGGCGATGGCTGCCGGTATCGACAACGACGGGCGAGGCGCAAAACGGGCATTCAGTGGCGTGCGAGGCACCGGTGAATTCAACCTGACCGCCGCAGTTGGGGCAAGAGG
The DNA here is from genome assembly GCA_049696055.1 of Paracoccaceae bacterium. GTDB lineage: Bacteria > Pseudomonadota > Alphaproteobacteria > Rhodobacterales > Rhodobacteraceae > JBAVTI01. Next base: position 2,570 of record JBAVTI010000375.1, read on the forward strand.
TGGTGCGGGTCTCGATCATATCGGCGCTGCCGAGATCGTCTTGCAAGCCGCGCGCAAGGTCAAGTTCGCCAAGCGCACGGGTTTTGCTTGCCTTAGTGCTGATGGCGATAGATTGGACGTGGCCGCAATGATCACATTTCAGTTCAGTTTGGCCCGGCGCATAACGCAGGTCGGCCCCGCATTGTTCGCAGGGCCAGCGGTGTTCATTGCTTTTGGGCACGTGCTTAGGCCCCCGGGGGCGGTGGCGGGAGCATGGCAAAGAGGTTGGCAAGGTCGGTATCAGAGGCTGGTTTCCAGCCGTCTTGACCTGCAGTCCAGACCTGGCTTGCGCGGGTCAAGCTGCCAGCTTTGGCCATTTGGGCAATATCGGCATCGCTGAATGGACCCTTGGTTGCACCGTTTTCCGCAACATGCCAAGCGCGGGAAGTGGGCGCAGGTGGCGGTGGCGGCGGTGCCGTGTGGCTGGGGGCAGC
>JBAVTI010000376.1:0-6317 GCA_049696055.1 Paracoccaceae bacterium
TGCCAAGGCCTCGCGCACCGTCAGGCGGCGGCGAAACACCTGAAACACCCCGTCTGTCGCCGTATAGGTGGCGTTGTCGCTGTCCAAACCCAAGGCCTCGCGCGCATCCGCCAAATAGCCCGAGAATTCGGCCGAGGCGTGTCGATAGGTAAACGGCATCGGCATATCGCACCCCCGATCAATCCTGCAGAGTGTAGCACCTTGCCAATACCGTGCAATTCCTGCTCGCACCCTATCGCGGCTTTGCCTATAAGCAGTGCACAACAGCAGGAGACCGCCATGCCCGCCGAACTTTCCCCGATCGACAAAGCCAAATTCGTCGCCGCCAAACGTGCGGTGGAATTTGTGGAAAACGGCATGCGCATTGGGCTTGGCACCGGATCGACCGCCGCATGGATGGTGCGCTGTCTGGCCGAACGCATCCGCGAAGAGGGGCTGAAAGTCACCGGGGTTCCGACATCGTCGCGCACCGCCGAACTCGCGCGCTCGCTTGGGGTGCCGATCATGTCGCTTGATGAGGCGAAATGGCTGGATCTGACCATTGATGGCGCCGATGAGATTGACGGCAATCTGAACCTGATCAAGGGCGGCGGGGCGGCTTTGCTGCAAGAAAAGATCGTGGCCACCGCCAGCGATCAGATGATCGTGATCGCCGATGCGGCCAAGGAAGTCGGCACTTTGGGGGCGTTCCCCTTGCCGGTCGAGGTGATCCCTTTTGGCTGGCAGACCACCAAGGCGCTGCTGGAAGAAACCTTGGTCAGCCTTGACGTGCTGAACCGCGATTGCACCCTGCGGATGAACGGCGACCGCCCGCTGATCACCGACGAGGCCAATTACATCATTGATTTGCACCTAAAGCGTATCGGCAACCCGCGTCAGCTGGCACTGGTGCTGAACCAGATCCCCGGTGTGGTGGAAAACGGCCTGTTCATCGACATTTGCGATATCGTGGTCATCGGTCATGGCGATGGCCGGGTGACGGTGCGCGACATCAATGCCGGCACCAATGCCGACGAGCGGGTCGAATTCGCCGCCACCGACAATATCTTTGCCGATCTTGGGGACTGAGACCATGTTCGACTATGACCTGTTCGTAATCGGCGGCGGGTCGGGGGGCGTGCGGGCTGCGCGTATCGCCTCGGCCGAAGGCGGGGCCAAGGTGGCCTTGGCCGAAGAAGACCGGATGGGCGGCACCTGCGTGATCCGGGGCTGTGTGCCCAAAAAGCTGATGGTTTACGCCTCGGAATATCCCGGCATGATGGAAGACGCCCGCGCCTACGGCTGGGATGTCTCACCCGGTGCGTTCGACTGGACCGTGTTTCACGACAAGCTGGATGCCGAGTTGAACCGCCTTGAAGCGGCCTATCGCGGCACTCTGAAAAATGCCGGCGTCACCGTCTATGACGCCCGCGCCGTGGTCGAGGATGCCCATAGCGTGCGGCTGGCAAGCGGCGAGCGGCTCTCGGCCAAACACATCCTGATTGCCACGGGGGGGCGGCCTTTTGTGCCCGATTTTCCCGGCGCGCAATTGGCGATCACCTCGAACGAGGTGTTTCACCTCTCCAGCCTGCCCGCGCGGGCGCTGATCGTGGGCGGCGGCTATATTGCATCGGAATTTGCCTGTATTCTGAACGGCTTGGGCGTGCAGGTCGCGCAATACTATCGCGGTGCCCAAATCCTGCGCGGCTTTGACGACGAGGCGCGCGGCCATGTGGCCACCGCGATGCAGGCAAACGGTATCGCCATCCATTGCGGCACCGATGTGATGCGTCTGGAAAAGACCGCAAGCGGCATCAAGGCCGTGGCCACCGATGGGTCCGAGGCGGAATTTGACGTGGTGATGTATGCCACGGGCCGCATTCCAAACTCTGCTGGTTTGGGGCTGGAAAGCCTTGGGGTTCCCCTTGCGAAATCGGGCGCGATCAAGGTCGATGCCTATAGCCAGACCGCCGTGCCCTCGATCTTTGCGGTGGGCGACGTGACCGACCGTATCAATCTTACACCGGTGGCAATCCGCGAAGGCCACGCCTTTGCCGATACCGTGTTCAAGGGGCAACCCCGCACCGCTGACCACGAACTGGTCGCCAGTGCGGTGTTCACCCAACCCGAACTTGGCACCATCGGCCTGACCGAAGAAGCCGCCGCCGCGCAAGAGCCGATCGAGGTTTACAGCGCCGCCTTTCGCCCGATGCAGACGCAGTTTGCCGGGCGCCAGGACCGCGCCCTGATGAAACTGATCGTAAGCCAGGCCACCCGCAAGGTTCTGGGCTGCCATATCGTCGCCCCCGGTGCGGGCGAGATGATCCAGCTGGTGGCGATTGCCATCAAAATGGGGGCCACCAAAGAAGACTTCGACCGCACCGTTGCCGTGCATCCGACGATGTCGGAAGAATTGGTGACCCTGCGAAACCCGGTTCGAAAAACTTGATTTTCGCGCAGGAATGACCAGTTAGCTTTAGACGGAATGAAAAGGATATCTCGATGGCTGGAAGCGGTGGCCCGTGGGGCGGTGGCGGTAACAAAGGTGACGATGACCGCGATGGGCGCGAAAACCGGGGCGGGCGCAAACCCGGCGAAGGCCCGCAGATCCCCGAAATCGAAGAGATCATGAAAAAAGGTCAGGAACAGCTTCGCGTCCTGATGGGCGGTCGCTCGCGCACAGGTGGCGGCGGTGGCCCCGGCGGCCCCGGCAATAACCCGCTCGCCCCGCTGTTCACCCGACAGGGGTTGATGCTGGGGGCTTTGGCGGCGGTGGGCCTGTGGTCATTCATGTCGTTCTATTCGGTGCAGCAAGATCAACGCTCGGTCGAATTGTTCCTTGGCAAATTCAGCCAGGTTGGCCAGCCCGGCCTGAACTTTGCTCCCTGGCCCGTGGTTACGGCGGAAATCGTGCAAACCACCGCACAGCGCACCACGGATATCGGCGGCGGCAATGAGGGCACCGCCGAATCCGGCTTTATGCTGACCCGTGATCAAAACATCGTCGATATCGGCTTTCAGGTGGTGTGGAACGTGTCGGACCCGACGCTGTATCTGTTCAATCTGGCCGATCCCGAAGACACCATCAAGGCAGTTGCCGAATCCGCGATGCGCGACATCATTGCCCGTTCGGAACTGGCGCCCATTCTGAACCGCGACCGCGGTGCCATTACCGCCGACGTCACCGAAGCGGTGCAGCGCACCCTTGATACCTACAACTCGGGTATCGACGTGATCCGCGTTAACTTTAACCGCGCCGATCCGCCAAACGAGGTTATCGACAGCTTCCGTCAGGTGCAGGCCGCCCAGCAAGAACGCGACAAACTGGAAAAGCAGGCCGATGCCTATGCCAACCAGGTTACCGCCAAGGCCCGTGGCGATGCCGCGCGGTTTGGCGAAGAAGCCGAGGCATACCGCGCCCAGGTGGTCAACGATGCACAGGGCGAGGCCAGCCGTTTCCTCGCGGTTTACGCCGAATACGTCAAGGCACCCGAAGTCACGCGCCGCCGCATGTATCTGGAAACCATGGAAAAGGTTCTGGGTGGCATGAACAAAGTGCTGCTTGATGGCGTGTCAGGCGGGGCTGCGGGGCAGGGCGTTGTGCCGTTCCTGCCGTTGAACGAACTGAACCAGATGGCCCCTGCGGCTGCTGCAACGACGGGGAGCAACTGATATGATCAAGACAGCACTCATTCTGCCGGGCTTGTTTTTGGTTGGCGCCGTTGTTTTGTCATCGGTGTTTGTGGTCGATGAACGCGAAAAGGTTCTGGTCTTGCAATTTGGTCAGGTCAAGGCGGTCAAGGAAACCCCCGGCTTGGGCTTCAAGATCCCGTTCATTCAGGAAATCGCCCGGTTTGACGACCGCATTCTGGGCCTGCCCACCCGTGAGCCGCTAGAGGTAACCCCGCTCGACGACCGCCGTCTGGTGGTCGATGCCTTCGCGCGCTGGCGCATTGTCGATATCGTGCGCTTCCGCGAAGCAGCGGGTGCCGAAGGGGTGCGTTCGGCCGAAGTGCGGCTGGAAAACATTCTGGGCGCCAAGATCCGCGAAGTCTTGGGTTCGGTTCCCTCCAGTGCGGTTTTGTCCGAAGACCGCACCGGTCTGATGAACCAGATCCGTGACCGGGCAAAGGCCGAGGCGCTGACCTTGGGCATTGACGTGATCGACGTGCGGCTGACCCGCACCGATTTGCCCAAGCAAAACCTGTCGTCCACCTTTGCGCGGATGCAGGCCGAACGTGAACGCGAAGCGGCAGACGAAATCGCCCGCGGTAACGAAGCGGCCACGCGGGTACGTGCAAGTGCCGATCGTTCGGTGGTTGAACTTACCTCCGAGGCGCGTAAAAACGCCGAAGTGATCCGGGGCGAGGCCGACGCGCAGCGCAACGTGATCTATGCCGAGGCTTTTGGCAAAGACCCGGAATTCTTTGCCTTTACCCGGTCGCTTACCTCGTACGAACGGGCGCTGAAGGGCAATAATTCCTCGATCGTGATGAACCCGGATAGCCAGTTCTTTGACTATCTGCGCAGCGACAAAGCCCCCGAGGCACCTGCCGCAAACTAACGGGGCGGATTTGCGCCGACCGAATGGTTCAAAGGGGGCTGGCACACAGGCTGGCCCCTTTTCTGCAGGGGCCGCAGCCATGGGGATCGGGCTGATTTGCCTTGCCCCGAACCTTGCAGCCTGAGACACTATCACAAATGCGTTCACAGGGAATTGAGGCTCCGCGATAGGCTTTGCATTGCATCGCGGCGTTCTTAGATAAACATAGCCACAACGAAGATGCCGCTCCATTGGGGCGCGGGCATTTCGGGTCTAGGAAAGAAAAGGAGTTCGGGGTGCAATCCAACGCGATGTCATTTGCCCGCAGGGCAGAGGCCACAACCGGTTTTGAAAACCGGGGTGTAGCACGGGTTTTTCTCGCAATGATGCTGGGGCTTGCGCTGGCTTTGGCGCAGGCATCAGGTGCCGGGGCGCGTGGCGCGCCGGAAAGCTTTGCCGATCTGGCCGAACAGATCAGCCCCTCGGTGGTCAATATCACCACCTCGTCGCTGGTGGCCGCCGCTTCTGAAGGCGGCCCCACCTCGCCGTTCGACGAGTTTTTCAAGGATTTCATGGATCGTAACGGCCAGGGCGATGGCGAGAATGGCCCGCCGGAACCGCGCCGCTCCGAGGCGCTGGGGTCGGGTTTCGTGATTTCCGAAGACGGCTATATCGTGACCAACAACCACGTCATCGAAGGCGCCGATGATATCGAGATCGAGTTTTTCTCGCATCAGCGCCTGAAGGCGAAACTGGTTGGCACCGATCTGAAAACCGATATCGCCCTGCTCAAGGTCGAAAGCCCGACACCGCTGCCGTTCGTGCCGTTTGGCGACAGTGATCTGATGCGGGTTGGCGATTGGGTTGTGGCGATGGGCAACCCGCTGGGGCAGGGCTTCTCGGTGTCGGCGGGTATCGTTTCCGCCCGCAACCGCGAGCTTTCCGGCACCTATGACGACTTTATCCAGACCGACGCCGCGATCAACCGGGGCAACTCGGGCGGGCCGCTGTTTAATGTCGATGGTCAGGTGGTCGGCGTGAACACCGCCATTCTGTCGCCCAACGGCGGCTCTATCGGCATCGGCTTTTCGATGGCGTCAAATGTGGTCAGCAAGGTCGTCGATCAGCTGCGCGAATTTGGTGAAACCCGGCGCGGCTGGCTTGGGGTGCGCATTCAGGACGTGACCCCCGATGTCGCCGAGGCCATGGGCCTTGCCGATACCAAAGGCGCGCTGATCACCGACGTGCCCACCGGTCCGGCGATGGATGCAGGCATGATGGCGGGCGATGTGATCACCTCGTTTGATGGTGCCATGGTTGCAGATACCCGCGAACTGGTGCGCCGCGTCGCCGACGCCCCGATTGGCGAAGCTGTGGCCGTGGTCGTGCTGCGGGATGGCAAAACCGAAACGCTGTCGGTCACCCTTGGCCGCCGCGAAGATGCCGAGGGCGATGAGGTCGTAGCCACCCCCGATGCCCCCGCTACCGAACCGCAAACCGCCGAACTTCTGGGCCTGACCGTGGCCCCGCTGTCGGCGACCGATGCCGAAGGTCTGGGCCTGCCCGCGGGCAGCGAGGGTCTTGTGGTAACCAAGGTCGACCAATCGAGCGAAGCCTATACCAAGGGCCTGCGCGAAGGCGACGTGATCACCGAAGCGGGTCAGCAAAAAGTGGTGACCGCCAAGGATCTGCAAGACCGGGTGACCGAGGCGAAAGATGCGGGCCGCAAGTCGCTGCTGTTGCTGATCCGCCGTGGCGGCGACCCGCGCTTTGTGGCGCTGACCATCGCCGAGTA
>JBAVTI010000377.1:0-9424 GCA_049696055.1 Paracoccaceae bacterium
GGGTAAAGGCGATGGCGAGGGTGTAGAACAGCCGCCCCATCACCTCAAATCCGGCGCGGATGGCGATGGGGCGGGTAAGAATGGCGGGGTGCAAGACACGCTCGCCCCGTTGGACGGTCAGTGCGGCAAAGGCGAGCATACCGCCGGTACCGAAGATCATCAGAATCAGGCCTACGGGCAGGGTATGAGCGGCAGATTTGAGAAACATATCCTCAACCGCGAAACCGGCCATGGAGGCTACCATCAGAACAGAGCCGCGCAGGTTTTGCATGGGGTATCCGTCAAAGGGCGGGCTGTTTCGGGTGACCGTGCTGGCAGGGTCACCCGGGGGGGTGTGTTAGTTGATCAGGCCCGCATGGCGCATCGCCGCTTTGACGCGGTCTTTGGTGCCATCAGTCAGGCCGACCAAGGGCAGGCGCACCTCTTCATTGCCTTTGCCCAGCAGTGACATGCCGTATTTGGCGGCAACAAGGCCGGGTTCAAGGAAAATCGCAATGTGCAAAGGCATCAGGCGGTCTTGCAACTCCAGCGCGCGCGCATAGTCCCCCGCCAGAGTGGCCGCCTGGAATTCGGCACAAAGGCGCGGGGCGATGTTGGCAGTAACCGAGATGCAGCCGATACCACCGTGGGCGTTAAAGCCCAACGCGGTGGCGTCTTCGCCGGAAAGCTGGATAAAGTCGGTGCCGCAGGTCAGGCGCTGTTTGGGCACGCGGCTGAGATCGCCGGTAGCGTCTTTGACGCCAATGATGCGCGGCAGTTTGGCAAGCTCGCCCATGGTTTCGGGCGACATGTCGACGACCGAGCGGCCGGGGATGTTGTAGATGATGATCGGCAAGGTGCAGCAATCGTGCAGGGCTGTGTAGTGCGCAATCAGCCCGGCTTGGGTGGGCTTGTTGTAATAGGGCGTGACCACCAGGGCCGCATTGGCACCGACACGTTCGGCGTGGCGGATCAGGCGGATACCTTCGGCGGTGTTGTTTGACCCCGCGCCTGCGATCACCGGAATACGGCCTGCGGCGGCTTTGACCACCGCCTCGACCACGGTTTCGTGTTCTTCGTGGCTAACGGTCGGGCTTTCGCCTGTAGTACCAACGGGAACAAGGCCAGACGAGCCTTCGGCGACGTGCCAATCGACCAGTTGTTTAAGCGTGTCGAGATCCAGAGCGCCGTTTTTGAACGGCGTCACCAGGGCAGGAATTGACCCTTTGATCATGACAGCTTCTCCTGAGTTTTGGGCAGACCTGTGAGTCGCCCCGTTGCAAACGGGATCTTCCTATCGTTGGGCGGCGGGCTTGCCAAGGTCTGCGCGTGGCGGTGGTGGTCTAAAATCCTTGGAGTAAGGATTTTGACAAAACTCTTGAAACGAATTTCAGGGCGCAATTCGTGCAGGCGAGGGATGTGGCGGCGGTCTGCCGATGGCGGGGATGTGAGTTGCGGACAGCGCGGGGGTGGGGCAAAATCACCGCTATGATCTTGATTTCCCGCACCCTCCGCCCTGTAGTCGCGCTATTTGCATTGGCGCTATTGTTGACACCGATGGCGCGTGCCGATGAGGCAAGTGCTTTGGCGGTGGCATTAAAGCACGCCGAGGCGTTGGATTGGCCGGGGGCAGTTGCGGCGGCCCAAGGAGCCGGAGCCGTGGGGGCCGATATCGTCGAATGGCAGCGACTGCGCGCGGGCGAGGGGGACTTGGGGGAATATGAAGCGTTTTTGGCGCGCCGGGCGGATTGGCCGGGGCTAAGCCTGTTGCGGCAAGAAGGCGAGATTGCGGTGGGGCGATCTTTAACGCCGGCGCGTGTGATGCAGTATTTTGACGCGGGCGCGCCAGCAACAGGCGGGGGGGCCTTGGCCTTGACCCGCGCGTTGCAGGCGATGGGACGCGGGGCAGAGGCTGAGGCCGAGGCAGTACGCGCTTGGCGGGATTTGCCGTTCGAAGTGGGCGATGAGGCCGAGATGCTTGCGCTTTACCCGCAGGCCTTGGCGCGGGCACATCAGGCGCGGCTGGATCGGTTGTTGTGGGACGACAAACGCGCCGAGGCCAAGCGGATGCTCGGGCATGTGTCAAAGCCGTGGCAGGCCTTGGCTGCCGCGCGGATGGCGTTGCGGGCCGAGGCGGCGAACGCGAGTGCTTTGGTCAAGGCGGTGCCGGCCGAGGTGGCAGATGATCCGGGGCTGGCCTATGAGCGGTTCGTTTGGCGCATGCGCAAGGATTTGACTGATGATGCGGTGGCGCTGATCCTTGATCGCAGCACGTCAGAGGCACGTTTGGGGCGGCCCGAGGCCTGGGCGGAGCGGCGGGCGAGTTTAGCGCGGGCGCTGTATCGGGCGGGCAAGCCAGAGGTCGCCTATAAGGTGGCGGCGTCGCACCATCTGACGACAGGCAGCGACTATGCCGATTTGGAATTCGTGGCGGGATTTGTGGCACTGCGCGGCTTGGGCGATGCGGCCACGGCACTTGATCATTTCAAGCGGTTGCAGTCGGCGGTGGTGACGCCAATCAGCGTGTCGCGGGCACTATATTGGCAGGGCCGCGCACAGGAGGCTGCGGGCGATAAAGTCGCGGCGAAGGCTGCCTTTACGGCGGCGGCGCGGCATCAGACGGCCTACTACGGGCTGCTGGCTGCCGAGCGGTTGGGGCTTTCGCTGGATGCAGGGATCTTGGCCGAGGATCGCCCAAGTGATTGGCGGCAGGCTGCGTTTGCGCGGTCAAGCGTTTTGGAGGCGGCGCTTTTGCTGGCGAAAGCCGGGGATCGCACGCTGTCAAAGCGGTTCTTTCTGCATCTGGCCGAGGGGCTGACGGATACCGAAATGACGCAGCTGGCCGATTTGGCATTGGTTATCAACGAGCCGCATATTGCGGTGTTGATCGGCAAGGCAGCAGCCGAGCGTGGTCTGATCATCCCGCGCGCCTATTTCCCGGTGACGGAAATGGTGCCTGATGGGTTGGCGGTCAGCCGGGCGCTTGCGCTGTCGATCGCACGGCGGGAAAGCGAATTTGACCCCGATGCGCGCAGCAAGGCAGGCGCGCGTGGCTTGATGCAGGTAATGCCCACGACCGGCAAGTTGATGGCGGGGAAGCTGGGGGTGACGTTCGATTTGGGGCGGTTAAGCTCTGAGCCCAGCTATAATGCCGCGATGGGGGCAGGGTATCTGCGCCAGTTGGTTGACGAGTTCGGACCGTCGGTTGCGTTGATTGCGTCTGGGTACAATGCGGGGCCGGGGCGACCAAGGCGCTGGGTGACCGAGTTTGGTGATCCGCGAAAGGCCGAGGTGGATGTGGTGGATTGGGTAGAGATGATACCGTTCACTGAGACGCGAACCTATGTGATGCGGGTATCGGAATCTGTAGTGATTTACCGAGCCAAGTTGAAAGGCGCGGTGGGGCCGGTGCGATTGCAGGCGGAATTGCGGGGCGGATAGAGCCGGGGCGCTGCCCCGGACCCCGGGATATTTTGCTAAAGATGAATGGTCGCAGGCACGCTATTTTTGCGAAGCGACGCGTTGACGCCATAGCGTGAACAGGCTGGCACCGACGACAACAGCGGCGCCGATGACAACATTTAGCGCAAGGGTTTCGTCGAAGATGGTGATGCCAAGGATCGACACGAACACCAATTGCAGGAAGGCAAAGGGTTGCACGGCAGATGCCTCGGCCACTTCGTAGGCGCGGATCAGGCAGTAGTGGGCCGTGGCGGCGGTGCAGCACAGTGCGGCCATCCAGCCCCAGTCGGCGGCAGTCATTGGTTCCCAATAGTAAAGGCCAAGGGGTGTCATGGCGATGGCACCGGTCATGCCAGTCCAGAAAAAACTGACCGAGGCGGCGTCACCCCTTGCGACGTAGCGGGTAAGCAGGCCGTAAAGCGCAAAGAGCAAGGCCGACAGCAACGGCACCAAGGCCCAAGGCGAGAAAACGGTGACGCCGGGGCGCAGAATGATAAGAACGCCGACAAAGCCGATGCCAATGGCTGTCCACCTTCGCCAGCCGACTTTTTCGCCCAAGACCGGGCCGGAAAGCGCCGCAACCAGCAGCGGGTACGAGGTGAAGACCGCGTGGCTTTCGATCAGGCCAAGTTTGACGAAGGCCACGACCATGATGCAGACTTCGGCGGCAAGCAAGACACCGCGGAAAGCCTGAATTTTGGGAGAGCGCGAACGGGTGGCGGCGCGGATGCCGCCGGGTTGGCGGGCGGCCAATGCCATGACGAAGGCAGCAAAGAACCAAAACCGGATCATCACCACCATGAAGACGCTATATTCGCCGCCAAGATGCCGTGATATGCCGTCTTGCAGCGCGAAAATGAACGAGGTCAGAATCATCAGCCAGATGCCGAGGCGGGTGTTCTGCGCTTTCATGCTTGGGCGACCGATCGGGCCTTGATCTGTGTGTGCAGCAAGATGAACAGGCCGGCCGAGACGACGACCGCTGTGCCAAGGGCAGTTGAGGGGCGCAGAACCTCGTCATAGATCACGATGCCAATGATACTGACCAGCACGATCTGCAGATAGGCAAAGGGTTGCACGGCTGATGCCTCGGCGGTGGCATAGCAGCGGATCAAGAGCCAGTTCCCCAAAAGCGCAAGCAGGGCGTAGATGATCATATAGACCCAGTCGAGCGGGGTCATCGGTTGCCAGTTGGGCAATCCCAGAAAGCTTAACAGTACCGCACCGATGACGCCGGACCAGAACAGGCTAAGGAAGGCCGGCTCGTCGCGGGTGGCGAGGCGTGTCAGCAGCGAGTAAAGCGCAAACATGGTGGCTGCCGAGAGCGGAAGCAGGGCGGCAAGGCTGAAGACGCCAGAGCCGGGTTGCAGAATGATCAGCACGCCGATCATACCGGTAGCGATGGCAACCCACGTCGGCCAGCGCACCTTCTCGCCCAACAGCGGCACCGCAAGGCCTGCCACCAGCAGCGGGCAGACCGCAAAAATGGCGTGCGAGTTGATCAGGCCGATTTTGGTGTAGCCCAGCACGATGACGCAAACCTCGGCGATCAACAGAGTGGCGCGCAGGGTGTGCAGCACGGGATGCCGGGTTTTCAGAGTGGCGCGCAGGCCGCCGGGTTGGCGCATGGCCAAGGCGATGACGAAGGCGGCAAAGAACCAATAGCGGACCATGATCACCATCAGCACGTTATAGCTGCTGGCCAAGTGGCGCGAGAAGCCGTCCTGCAAAGCAAAGACAGTGACGGCCGCAATCATCAGCCAAATGCCGGTTTTGGTATTCTGGGTGGTCATGTGATCAGCGTCCCGACGGACATGTGCCGCTTTTGGCCATGCCCCGTGCGGCGGTCTACCTGAAAGCCTGCCGCCTGCAAGGCCCGGCGCACATGGCCTGCGGCGGTATAGGTGGCAAAGGTGCCGTTTGGGGCGGTGTGCTGACCGACTTGTGCCATCAGGGTTTCGGACCATAGTTCAGGGTTCTTGGCGGGTGAAAAGCCGTCCAGATACCACGCATCGGCTTTGTGCGCCCACGTCGGCAGGGTGCCCTGGGCGTCGCCCAGGATAATGTGCGCCATGATCCCCGGCAGGTGCAATTCGGTTTGGCCGCGTGCCCATTGGCGAAGAAAGGGCTCGGCGATGGCATGGGCCTCGGGAAAATTGCGCAAAGCACGTTCGATGTCAGCGGCGGGCAGCGGGTAGGCCTCAAAGCTTGTGTAATGCAGGGTGCCGGGTTTACCGGTCGCCGCCCATGCGATTTGGGTGGCAAGCAGGTTCAGGCCGGTACCAAAACCAAGTTCGGCGATGTGAAAGCCATCTTTCAGGCGGTCGGGCAGCGCATTGCCTGCCAGAAAGACGTGGCGGGTTTCGGCCAGCCCGTCGTGGATGGTGAAATAAGGATCATCAAAGCGGGTCGAAACCGGAAGGATACCCTCTTTCCAAGTTAGGATGGCTGGCTGGTCGGGGGGTGTCATTTGGCCTAAACCCATGTTGCAGGGCGACAATGGGCAAGGGCGCGGGGAATGACAACAGTGGACGTGACGGTGATGGGTGCTGGGGTATTTGGGTTGTCGGTGGCCTGGGCCATGGTGCGGCGCGGTGCGCGGGTGCGGGTGGTTGAGAGCGCGGGTGTGGGCGCGGGCGCAAGTGGCGGGCTGGTTGGCGCGCTGTCGCCGCATGTGCCGGAAAACTGGAATGAAAAGAAGGCGTTTCAACTGGATAGCCTGTTGATGGCGGGCGATTGGTGGGCGGGGATCGAGGCGGTATCGGGACTTGCCTCGGGCTATGCGCAAACCGGACGGCTACAACCGCTGGCGGATGCGCGGGCGGTGGAGATCGCGCACGGGCGTGGGGTGTCTGCCGCGGGCCTGTGGCGGGGTTTGGCGGAATGGGCGGTGGTGCCTGTCAGCGGCGCTGCGTGGGAGCCCGCCAGTCCATCGGGATTTCTGGTGCGCGATACCTTAAGCGCAAGATTGCATCCGCGCATGGCGGCGGCGGCATTGGTGGCAGCGATCCGGGCACGGGGCAGTGAGGTTGTTGTGGGCGCTGTGGCACCAGAGGGGGCAGTGGTCTGGGCGACGGGTGTGGCGGGATTGGCAGATCTATCGGCGCAGGTTGGGCATGAGGTTGGAGGTGCGATAAAGGGCCAAGCACTTAGCCTTGGGTTTGAGGCGCGCAATTTGCCGCAACTGTTTGTCGATGGCGTGCATATCGTGCCGCATGGCGACGGGACGGTGGCGATTGGTTCGACATCCGAGCGGGTGTGGGATGATCCGGTGTCGGTGGATGCGCAGTTGGATGCGCTGCATTTGCGGGCAATGGCTGCTTGCCCGGTATTGGCAGGGGCACCTGTGGTAGCGCGCTGGGCGGGTTTGCGGCCTAGGGCGAAATCGCGCGCGCCGATGTTGGGGGCTTGGCCGGGGAGAACGGGAGAGTTCATTGCCAATGGCGGGTTCAAGATAGGCTTTGGCATGGCCCCGAAAGTCGGCGAGGTGATGGCGGATCTGGTATTGGAGGGGCGTGATGGGGTGCCCGCTGGATTTCGGGTCGAGGCAAGTTTTTAGCCACGCGGAATAGCGGTGGGTTTGCGGCCTAAATTTCCAAGCAAGAATCTTCGATCTTCGAAGGGCTGGCAGTGCATGCACTTCGCGCAGGGATGTTTTCCAACAGAGGAAGACAGTTATAGGAACAGGCGCAGGATGGCGGGGGCGAGAAAGGCAGTCAGGATGGCGTTCAGGCCCATGCCAAGGCCCGCAAAAGCGCCGGCCGTGGGATGCACTTGAAAGGCGCGGGCGGTGCCGATGCCGTGTGCCGCTACGCCAACCGCAAAACCGCGTGCGCGCCAGTCCTTGATACCCAGCGCATTCAGCAGCGGGGTGGCGATGATGGCCCCGGTGATGCCGGTCAGAATGACCAGCACGGCCGTCAGAGTTGGGGAGCCGCCGATAGCGTCGGATATTCCCAAGGCGACAGGGGCGGTAGCAGACTTTGGCGCGAGCGAGATCAACGTCTCGCCCCGGATGCCAAAGGCATTGGCGATGGCAAGCGCCGAGACGACCGCGGTGGTCGAGCCTGCGATCAGGGCGGCAAGGATCGGCACGGCGGCGCGGCGGATATGGCTTCGGGCGTCCCAGAGCGGCAGTGCAAGGGCAACGGTGGCGGGGCCAAGCAAGAAATGCACGAATTGCGCGCCCTCGAAATAGGTGGCGTAAGGCGTTTTGGTAATCTCAAGCAGCGTGCCCAACAGCACAACCGCGATCAGTACCGGGTTAACATAGGGTCTGCGGCCCGCAGCCTGAAAGGCCGCATCGCCAACGGCATAGGCCGCGATGGTGGCGGTAAGCCACAGCAGCGGGCTGGCGGAAAGATAGCTCCAGATTTCTGTAAAACCGCTCATTCGTCGGGCTCTTGGGGATTGCCGGTCAGGTGTGCTACGGCAGAGAAGCTAAGCGCGCCTACGGCGATGGCGAGGACAGTGGAGATCAGAACGGCCAACAGTATCGGCCCACCGTTGGCCCCCAAAGTATCTATATGGCCGACAACGCCAACTCCAGCTGGCACGAATAGCAAGGACAGGTTGCCCAGGATACCTTGCGACAAGGGGCGCAGGGTTTCGGCCAATCGCGGGCTGACTGCAAAGGCCGCAAGCAATAAAAGCAACCCCACGACCGGCCCCGGAAGCGGCAGGTTCAGGCTGCGCGAAAGGGTTTCCCCCGCCAGTTGGGCACCAAGCAGGGCAAGCAGGGCAGGGATCATGGAAACTCCAATGGGGCGAGAAGAGCGAGGGGGGCTGGTTGGCGACGAGGGTGGCATTAGAAAAGGGCGCAGCGGTGGGTTGTGCTATCGTTGTCTAGAGTAGTTTTTGGTAGGTGTAAGATGTCGGGCGCGTGAACCCCGGATGCGCGGTTTCAGCAATCTTGCGAAACCCCAATGCAGAAAATGCGGCCTGATTTTCGATCAGTTCCACCCGGACTTGCAGTTCAAGTGCCGGCAGGCCAAGCGCACGGGCGCGGGTTTCGGCTGCCATGATCAGACGACGGGCCAGGCCTTGGCCGCGATGGCTGGCGGCAACTGCCAATTTGCCGACGTAAAGCGCCTGCAGTTTACGGGTGAGGATTACACAAGCGATCGGCGGCGTGCCAATAGCCCAAATCTCATCCTGTTCAGATTGGCGTTCCAGATCGGCTGCGGTCAGCCTGTGCATCGAGGATGGCGGGTCGATCCGCGTGTCCATATAGGCAAACTCGGTGCGGATCAGGGAAACAAGGGCGGCCCAGTCGCAAGGGTTTTGCACGCGATAGGGGGTCACTTCTGACGCAAATTGTCGGAAAGGTGGATCCAGGGAAGTCGCTCTGCGGTGTGGACGTGATGGGTTGGGTGATAGGTCACCGGATCTTCAAGACTGGCGGCAAAGAAGTGGATTTCTTCGGGAAAACTGGCAGCGCGGTAGGCCATGGGGCTGCCGCAAGTGGCACAGTAATCACGCCAAACGCCGGGCGAGGATTGGTAGGTGGCGGGGTGCGCGCCGGTCCAAAGCCATTGGCCATTGGCCACACCGAAATAAGAGGTGAAAGGCGAAGACGTGGCGCGCCTGCAGCTTTCGCAATGGCAGTGCGCTTGCCAAAGAGGTTCGGCTTTGCAGGTGTATCGGGTGGCCCCACATAGGCAGTGGCCGGAAAAAGGCGGGATCATGGAAACCTCCGTTCGCGGTGCGGGTCTGTTCTGGCAAGGGGCACGACAGAGGCCCGAACCGAGTTGCCATGATCCTGCGCGCGGTTCGGAGGCGGGTCAAGGGGATCAGGAGAGGAGGAAGTTTGTGACTGTATCAACGATCCGTGCATGCACGGCGGCGCGATCCGGTCTGGATAGGGACAAAGAGCTGTTGCGCCCAGAGGATACGCTGACGGTCTGATCGGCTGAACCGCTTATTGTCACATCTGATCGCTTGGGCGAGGTATCTGGAGGCAAAGGGCCGCGCGCTCCAAAGC
>JBAVTI010000378.1:0-9191 GCA_049696055.1 Paracoccaceae bacterium
CGCATCCGTTCCTTCAGCGCACCTTCCGGGGATCGGCAGAGGTAACAGCGCGGATCGCCACGGCCTTGGAAAACCAGCCCTATCTGTTGGGCGATACCTATAGCGCCGCCGATCTGTTGGTGCAGTCACCCTATGCGTGGTTCAAAGACGCAACGCCGGATATTCCCGCGATCAAGGATTGGGTGGCGCGCTGCCAAGCCCGCCCTTCGGTGGCCCGCACCATTGCGGCGGATGTGGTGGCCTTGGCCGGGTAACATGGGCCGCGTAACATGTGCCGGGGGCCGCCCTTCCCGGTGGCCCCCTCACCCGATCTTAGGCCGCAGACGCCAGTGCTGCATCCATCAGCGCCTTGATATCGCCCCTGCCTGTCGCTGCCACCACGCGGCCCAGTTCCGCATCGCCCTTCAACACCACCAACGTCGACCGCCGCGGGATGTTCAACTGCGCCACCAACTCACCCGTCCCCCAGGTATCCCAGTCCACGTTGATAAAACTGATCGCCGCCGCATATGCCGGATTTTCCGCCTTCAGCGCCTCAATCACCCGCACTTGCGCGGCACATGTGCTGCACCATGTGGCGTGGAAATCCAAAAACACCGTCTTGCCCGCCGCCAGTTCGGCCGCCAACAGGTCGGGTGAATACTCCACCACTGGCCCGGCCCAAGCCATCGGCGCGGCAACAGTAACAGCAGCAGTCAACAACACGAAATCACGGCGATTCATCACGAACCCTTTCTTTAGATTGAAACCGAAAAGTCTTGCAGCCACACGGGCAGCACCTCAAGCAACCATATCTCGATCGGGCGCAACGCATCGGTCAGCAGCATTAAACCGACGGCTATGAACACCAGCCCCATCACCGGCTTGGCGCGTTCAGCCACCCTTCGCATGACCGCCCGCCGCCGCATCAGCGCCGCGCGCGCGCCATATCCCAGCGCCAAAATCACCGTCGAAACTCCAGCGGCAAACGCCGACATCACCGCCCCGGCCCAAATCAGGCTTTGCCCCTGCGAGGCCAACGATATCGCCCCGCCCAGCGTTGGCCCAACGCAGGGGCTCCATACCGCCCCCAGCAACGCTCCGCCGGCAAACTGCCCGACAAGTCCGCCCCGGTCGATCTGGTCCATCCCGGTATCTGCCCGCGCCGCCAGTCCGCCTGCGGCCAATGCAAACCCCGCGCCCGCCTGTGGCACCAACAGCACCAGCCCGAACCCAATCATCAGCACCGCCCCGGCCTGCGCCACCACCTCTGCGCTTAGCCCAAAGCTGCGTCCCGCCACCGCAATGCCAAGGCCAAGCCCGACAAACGCCGTCGACATTCCCGCGGCCAACGCCATCGGCCCCCAGCGATGCGCCTGCAATGCCGTGGCCAACACAATCGGCAACACCGGCAAAACGCAGGGGTTTATCAGGGTCAATAGCCCCGCAAGGTATCCAAGAACCAAATCCATCGCGGCACCTTGGCGCGAAAGCCAAAGCCTGTCACCCAAACCTTCCGTGAGGCGGCGTTACCAACCCACGCCCCGCCCCCTCAAAAATCGTCAAAGAACTCTCGCAAATTCCTTAGGCCGACCTCACCGCACCTTCGCGATTTGCACCGCCAGAATCCCCGCCATGATGATCGCCACCCCCAACAGATCCAGCCCGCGCACCGTCTCGTTTAGCAGCAATGCCGCAATGCTGACCCCAAAGAACGGGTTCAGGAAATGAAAGGTCGAGGCCCGCACTGCCCCTATCCGCCCGACCAGCGCAAACCAGATCATCGTCGCCGCCAACCCCGGCACCATCAGCTGATAGACAAACGCCGCCCCCAGACGCCAATTCCAGTTCACCACTGGCACCTCCAGCACACCGGCCACCACCGCCAGCACCGCAGACCCCACCAGCATCTGCAAGCCCACCACCATCAACAGGTTGCCACCGCCCGATGCGCCGCGCACCAACAGCGTCGCCACCGCCAACGCCAACGCGCCAATGCCACACAGCACCACCCCCAGCAGGTCAACCCCACCGCTCAGCCGGGTGCCCATGATCAATGCCACCCCGGCAAACCCGACCACCAGCCCCAGCAGCCCCAATGGCCGCACCTTATCGCCCAGAAATGCCCAACCCAAACCCGCCACCATTAGCGGCATCATCGACGCGATGATCACCGCCAATGAGGCCTCGATCCACTGCATGCCAATGAAATTCAGCCCCAGATACAGCGCATTCTGACAAATGCCGAACACCACAACAGCCCGCCATTGTCCGGGCATCAGCCGCCAGCTTTGCCCCAGCGCCCGTGCCAGCCCCACGGCGATCAGTCCCGACACCAGAAACCGCAACGTCAGCGCATATAGCGGCGGCGCATCCGCCACGATGATCCGCGCCGTGGCAAATGCCGACGACCACATCAGCGAAAACGCCACTCCCATGCCGATACTGCGAAAATCCACTGTTATCCGTTCACGGCAGGCGGCTGCCAAAGTTCTACCGGGTTGCCCTCGGGGTCGTGGATACGGGCAAACTGGCCCCAGGGGCCATCCCATTCGGCGCGGGTCTCTACTGCAACCCCGGCGGCCTTCAGATCGGCGATCAGGGCGGTCAAATCATCAACGCGAAAGTTGATCATCCACTGTCGGTCGGCGGGAAAGTAATCAGAGCCCGCTTCAAACGGCGCAAATACCGTGGGGCCCGCCTGTTGCTGCCAAGGCGTCTCACCCGCCACCACCCCAAGATGGGTGGCATACCACGCAGCCAAACCTGACGTGTCTTTGGCGCGAAAGAACACGCCGCCAATACCTACCGCCCCAGCCATGCCTGGCCCCTCATGCAAAAGGGCCGACTCACAGTCGACCCTTTTGAAAGCTACCACAAAACGCAAACCTGCGCTGCGGAATCAGACGTTAACGCTGTCTTTCAGCGCCTTGGCGATGGCGAATTTCACCTGCTTGTCGGCGGCTTTGGTCACGGTCTCGCCGGTGGCAGGGTTGCGCACCTGACGCTCGGGGCGTGCTTTGCAAACCACTTTGCCCAGACCCGGCAGCGTTACTGCGCCGCCGCTTGCCACTTCGCGTGCAACCACGGCTGCAATCGCATCCAGCGCGGACCCGGCGGTTTTCTTGTCTGCGCCCATTGCATCGGCAATGGCTGCCACAAGCTGCGTCTTGGTCATTGGTTTCTGCATGTCCTGATCCTTATGTCTGCCCCGCTGCATTGCGGGGTCTTGCCATGCCCCAAAGGGCTAATGCAGCCCCTACACAGGTTTTTGAGGCATAAATCAAGCCCTCCTTCACCCAAACAAGGCGATTTCCGCCGTCAGAGGAAGGCAGTTTCCTCAAAACTGCGCAACTTGCGGCTGTGGATGCGTTCTATTGGCATTTCCCGCAACATTTCCATGGCACGGATGCCGATTTGCAAGTGCCGCGCGACTTGGGTTTTGTAGAAATCAGACGCCATGCCCGGCAGTTTCAACTCGCCATGCAGCGGTTTGTCGGAAACGCAGAGCAGCGTGCCATAGGGCACCCGGAACCGAAAACCATTGGCTGCAATGGTGGCGCTTTCCATATCCAGCGCTATGGCGCGCGATTGCGACAACCGCTGCACCGGCCCCGATTGGTCGCGCAATTCCCAGTTCCTATTGTCGATCGTGGCCACGGTGCCGGTCCGCATGATCCGCTTTAGCTCGTACCCTTCCAGCTGCGTCACCGCCTCGACGGCGTCTTCCAACGCAATCTGAATCTCGGCCAGTGCCGGGATCGGCACCCAGACCGGCAGATCGGCGTCCAACACATGGTCCTCGCGCAGATAGGCATGCGCCAGCACAAAATCCCCAAGGCTCTGGCTGTTGCGCAAGCCCGCGCAATGCCCCACCATCAACCACGCATGGGGCCGCAACACGGCGATATGGTCGGTGGCGGTCTTGGCGTTGCTTGGCCCCACCCCGATGTTCACCAAGGTGATGCCGTTCCCATCGGCGCGTTTCAGATGGTAGGTCGGCATCTGCGGCGTCTTGGTGGTCACCGGCAAGGCGGCATCATGGGTGGTGATCATATGGTCGCCGGGGGCGACAAACCCGGTATAGCCACTGGCCGGATCCGCCAACACTTGCCGGGCATAGGCCTCGAATTCGTCGATATAGAACTGATAGTTGGTAAACAGCACATGGTTCTGAAAATGCTTGGGGTCGGTTGCGGTATAATGCGTCAACCGCGCCAGGCTGTAATCCACCCGCTGGGCGGTAAAGGGGGCCAGCGGCCCCGAGCCATCGGGGTTCACCGTACGCACCCCATTGACGATATCATCATTCGTCGTCGCCAGATCGGGCACATCGAACACGTCGCGCAGGCTGAATTCCAACACGCCTTCCTGCGGCACCGATACATTCGGATTTCCCGACACTGCGAAATGCACCGGGATCGGGGTTTCCGACACCCCGATCATCACCGGAACCCCATGGTTCTGGATCAACAGCCCGATTTGCTGGATCAGGTAATTGCGAAACAAATCCGGCCGCGTCACCGTTGTCGAATAGGTGCCCGGTCCTGCCACATGGCCAAAACTCAGTCGGCTGTCGGTCTTGGCAAAGCTGGTCGTGGTCAGGCGGATTTCCGGGTAAAACGCCCGAACCCGCGCCGCAGGTTTGCCCCCCGTCACCGCCACGCTGAAATGCTGCGACAGAAATTCGGTGGCTTGCAAGAATAAAGCCTCAAGTCGGGCGACGGCAGCGGCGGGGTCGGTGAACGCCTCGGAAGCGGTCACAGGGGGGGTCATTATCGGCAGATGTGTTTCGGTCAATGCTTTGGTCTTTCATTTTGATCGCCCAACATGCACCAAGCCGGGCCGCGTGATCAAGCCCCCTGCAAAGCCCACAGCACGATGACATGGCGATGACAGCCATTCGCCTTGCATCCCCGGCCCTCGCCGGAAATACTGTTGCCATGACCCGCACCCTGCTTTCCCTTGGCCATGGCTATTCGGCCCAAGCCCTTGCTGCCCGGCTGTTGCCTCAGGGCTGGCGCATTATTGGCACCACCCGCAGCCCCGCCAAAGCCGCCGCCCTGCGCGCCCAAGGCATAGAGCCGCTGCTCTGGCCCGGCAGCAGCCTTGCCGATGCCTTGGCGCAAGCCACCCATCTGCTGTCGTCCATCGCGCCCGATGATTTGGGCGACCCCGTGTTGGCCGCCCACGCCCCGGAAATCGCCCGCGCAGATCTGCAATGGGTGGGATATCTTTCCACCACCGGGGTTTACGGCGATCACCACGGCGCTTGGGTCGATGAATACACCGCCCTTACCCCCACCACCCGCCGCGGCCACCAGCGCGTCACCGCCGAAACCCAATGGCAGGCGCTTGATCTGCCGTTGCACATTTTCCGCCTTGCAGGGATCTACGGACCCGGCCGTGGCCCGTTTGAAAAGGTGCGCGATGGCACCGCCCGCCGCATCCTCAAACCCGGTCAGGTCTTCAGCCGCATCCATGTCGATGACATTGCCCAAGTGCTGGCGGCCTCGATTGCAAAGCCGCATCCCGGTGCCATCTACAACGTCTGCGACGATGATCCCGCCCCGCCCGAAGATGTCATCGCCCATGCCGCCCACCTGCTTGGCCTGCCGCTGCCCCCCGCCATCGATTATGCCACCGCCGACCTTACCCCGATGGCCCGCAGCTTTTACGCCGAATCCAAACGCGTGCGAAACGACCGCATGAAAACCGAGCTTGGCATCACCCTGCGCTACCCAGATTACCGCGCGGGCTTGGCGGCCCTGCTCGATCTCGAACCCTGACCCCACAACCCAGACGCGCGCGCCGCCCAAGCCCACACCCCTGACGTTCAGCCCGATGTCAGCCTGGTCGCCTATGCGATCCTTTGAAAATACACCCTTCAAAGAAAGGCGACCCCATGGCTACCATCGAGTACTTTAGCGGCAACGCGCTTTTTGCGTCACCTAACGCGACCTTCGACATCACCTCGGTCGTGGCAAAACGCGTCGGCGCTTACGTCAATTATTACTCGTTCAACACCGATGGCACGATGTTCGTGCTGCACACGCAAACCATCACCGCCGCCAATGGCACTCTGGTTCCCACCATCGTCGGCTGGGATCACATTGATGGCGGCACCGTGCTGCAATCGGCCACCACTTCGCTGGCGCTGCAACCGTTTCTGACCAACCTTTACAGCCAGAACCCCTCAAGCTCCCGCGCGGTCAACTATTTCTGGGGCGCTGACGATACCCTGACCGGTTCCGCCGACCGCGACCTGATGAATGGCCTGAATGGCAATGATCAGCTTTCTGGCCTTGGCGGCAATGATCGCCTGAATGGCGGCAACGGCAACGATACGCTGGATGGCGGCACCGGCAACGACGTGCTTTTGGGCCAGGCAGGCAATGATCACCTGACCACAAGTGCCGGGGCCGACGCGCTGACAGGCGGCGCCGGGGCCGATTTCTTCGATTTCGTCAGCCCCAGCAATGGTGCCGACCGCATCACCGATTTTACCGCGGGCACCGACCATATCACCCTTGCCAGCGCCGCCTTCGCCTTCACGGCCCCGCTGGTTGATGGCGAAAGCTTTATCGCCGGCACGGCTGCCACCACCGCTGCGGCGACCCTGCTCTACACCGCCGCCACGGGCGCTTTGTCCTACGATGCCGATGGCACCGGGGCCGGGGCGGCGCAGTTGATCGCCACCCTTACCAACCATGCAACCCTGACCGCCGCCGATTTTCTGCTGATCTGACCCCAACACCCCGGCAAGGCCACCCGCTGGCCTTGCCGCCATGCCGATGCACCCGCGGCGTTTCCCTTCACGCAGCGAATAGCGCACATCGCCCGATCTTGGGGCAAACCAAGAACCGTGCGAAAGGCGAAAACGCCTGAACCCCGGTTACTTCGCCAGCGCCGTACCCAGCGTCAATGCCAGCATCATGAACCCAACCCAGTTGTCTCCCCCGGACGAGGCCGCCTCGGCCACCACTGCCGGGTCCATCGCGGGTTCGGTCACTCCCCCCGCCAAAGCCGCTCCCGCCAGATACACCACCCCAATTGCCATGCAAATTCGCTTCATACTTCCCCCAATTGCTGCCCCAAGCAGCCCCGCCACCTTGGAAATCCGCCCAACCCCTGTCAACACCTACAAAAATCCATCCACAGAAATCTGCGTCTGCCCCTTGAAACGCCGCCCCGCCACCCCATCTCCCAACAGCGGACCGGGCCCCTCTGACGACAATCGTGTCGTGATGTCGGACCGCATCGAGCGTGCTCGGTGTCAGCCCGGAACCTTTTTCAGGCAAGCCCCCAGCGCACTCCTCAGTAACCAGAGGTCGCAATGGATATCCTGCTTTTCACCCTGTTTCTCGGCACACCGCTTTGGCTGTGGTTTACCTTTATCGGCATCGTCATGGCGCTTTTGGCCTTTGACCTTGGCGTTCTGAACAAAACCGATCACGAGATCGGCGTCCGCGAAAGCCTGAAACTCTCGGCGCTTTACATCAGCCTTGGCACCGCATTCGGTGGTTTCGTCTGGTATCAGCTTGGCGCAGTTCCTGCCGCTGAATACTTGACGGCCTTTGTGGTCGAGAAAACCCTCGCCCTCGACAACGTGTTTGTCATCGCGCTGATCTTCTCGTTTTTCGCCATTCCCCGCGCCTATCAGCACCGCGTGCTGTTCTGGGGCATCCTTGGCGTGATCGTGCTGCGCGGCCTGATGATCGGCCTCGGGGCCACGCTGATCGCGCAATATGGCTGGCTTTTGTATATCTTTGCCGCCTTCCTGATCTTCACCGGCCTCAAAATGCTGGTGACCAAGGAAAAAGAGCTCGACCTTGCCACCAACCCGGTGCTGCGGTTCATGCGCAAACACTTTCGCGTCACCGACACCCTGCACGGCAACAATTTCTTCACCACCCTGCCTGACAGCAAAACCGGCCGCGCTGTGCGCTACATGACACCGCTGTTTCTGGCACTGGTGTTGATCGAAATCGCCGATCTGGTGTTTGCCGTCGATTCCGTGCCTGCCGTCTTTGCCATCACCACCGACCCCTATATCGTCTATACCTCGAACATCTTCGCCATCCTCGGCCTGCGCGCGCTTTACTTCGCCCTCGCAGCCGTGCTGCATCGGTTTCATTACCTCAAGCAGGCGCTGGCGATCCTTCTGGTGTTCATCGGCTCCAAGGTGTTCGTGGCCGATCTGTTCGGCTGGCAGAAATTCCCGGCAAGCTGGAGCTTGGGCATCACCTTTGCCATCCTTGCCGCGGGTATCTTTTACTCGCTTTACCGCACTCGGGCAGCGGTGACGCATACGGCCTGAAGGCCCTTGGCAGGCCCTTGCACGGGGCCTGCCTCTCTTTGGTCATCCGCTTGCAGCGATGGCCATTTGGTCGCATAGAAATGGCAAGACCCGTTGCTTGTCTAAAGGTCATGCCGACATGAACACTGATCCGCGAAAAGACGGGCCGGACCCAGCGCCCCTTGGCTGCCGTCCCCGCCGGACGACCGCCCAAACCCCGCGCAAAAGATTGTCCGAAATCCTGCAAACCGTTGTCGAACAGGCAACTTCCGACCGCATCACCGTGGGTTATCTGCTAAAGGCGATGGAAGGCCGGGCCTTTGGCGCGCTGCTCTTGGTGTTTGCCTTCCCCAATATCCTGCCCTCTCCGCCGGGTTTGTCCACCATCCTTGGCATGCCGTTGGTCTTTCTTTCGGCGCAGATGATGGTGGGTCGGTTGCCGTGGTTGCCCGGCTTCATCGCCAACCGCTCGCTTAGCCGCGATGCCTTTGCCCTGCTCACCACCCGCGCGACACCCTGGCTTAACCGGGCCGAGCGGCTGCTGAAACAACGCCTGACCCCGCTGGTCAGCCCGCCCGCCGAACGCCTGCTTGGCGCGCTATGCCTGTTCCTTTCCCTGATGCTGATCCTGCCGATCCCGTTTGGCAACCTGCTGCCGTCCTTTGCCCTCAGCGTGATCGCCCTTGGCATCCTTGAACGCGACGGGGTGTGGATCTTCGCGGGCATCGCCTCGACCATTGTCGCCGCCACAGTCGTCGGCGGCCTCGCCTACGCCTTGGTCAAATCCGCGATATTCGTGCTGATGAACGCGCTTTAACGGGCTTTTGCCGGGGTGCGCCTTGGCGGTGCTGCAACCCGCACTAGCCCTGTGTAAATCCTAATATTTCCTTAACAAAAAACAACAAATCACATA
>JBAVTI010000379.1:0-4863 GCA_049696055.1 Paracoccaceae bacterium
TTGCCACACCAGCCCTGAACCTGTCGGACCCGCGCGATCAAATGCTTGCCATCGCACGTGTTACGTTCATCACCACACCCCTCCTGAACAAAGAAGAGGCCCGCCTGCTGCCCCTACTCGAATCCTGCACCCGCGCCGCCAGGAAAGGCCAACGTGTCATGGCCCAAACCAGCCTGGGTGAGATAATCCGCCCCAGCGACGGCAGCGGCACTGACCTAAACCGCAAGCAAGCCTATGCCTCCATCAATTCCAAACGCCTGGATTTTGCGGTGATAGACTGCTATGGCCATCTCAGCCTTGCCATCGAATATCAAGGCTCTGGCCACTACCAGAACCACAGCTTCATGCGCGATGCCGTCAAGCGCGAGGTTCTTCGCAAAGCCGGCGTGCCATATTTGGAGGTCGAGCAAGACTTTGACTCAGCCGATCTGCGCCGACGTGTGATGCAGATTCTGGCCCCAGCCCCCGCGCCTTTGGCACCCGTACCAGACCAGACATAGCCAACGGCCCCATCCTTTGCGCTCAAACAACCCTCTGCGGCCCTTCGGCAAACCAATAGCTTGGGGCGATGCGAAACCCGATTTTGACCAAAGCCACCACCCCCTTGATTTTTTGTAGAAAAATCGCCGTCAGCCCTTCGCCGCCACCACGTCGTCTTGCGTGCCAACCGCCCGCGTCACCGCCCCAGCTGCCGTACGCTTGATCATGCCCGACAGCGCCTTGCCCGCGCCAATTTCCCAGAACTCGGTCACGCCCGCGCCCTCCATCCACAGCACAGATTCGCGCCACCGCACCGATCCGGTCACCTGCGCCACCAACAGCGCCCGGATGCGATCGGGTTCGGTCACCGCCTCGGCGCGCACATTCACCACCACCGGCACTGACGGCGCGCGGATCACCACGCTTGCCAAAGCCTCGCCCATCACCGCCGCCGCAGGCTCCATCAGCGCGCAATGGAACGGCGCAGATACCGGCAACAACAAGGCCCGCTTGGCGCCGCGTGCCTTGGCAATCTCCAACGCCCGCTCCACGGCGCCGCGATGGCCCGACACCACCACCTGACCGGGATCATTATCGTTGGCCGCCTGACATACTTCGCCCTGCGCCGCCGCCTCGGCCACCTCGGTTGCAGCGGCAAAATCAAGCCCCAGCAGCGCCGCCATGGCCCCGACGCCCACCGGCACCGCCTCTTGCATGGCCTGTCCGCGCACCCGCAACAACCGTGCGGTATCGGCCAGCCCAATCGCCCCCGCCGCACACAAAGCCGAGTATTCCCCCAGCGAATGCCCCGCGACAAAGCTTACATGCGCCATCCCCAGCCCCTCGGCCTCCAGCGCCGCCAACGCCGCCATGCTGGTCGCCATCAATGCGGGCTGCGCGTTCTGCGTCAGGGTCAATTCCGCAATATCCCCCTCCCAGATCAGTGCCGACAGCTTTTCCCCCAGCGCCTCGTCCACCGCATCAAACACCGCCCGCGCGGCAGGATAGGCCTCGGCAAGCGCGCGCCCCATCCCAATGGTCTGCGCCCCTTGCCCCGGAAATACGAATGCGCGGCTCATCAAGTTCTCCCCTTCGCTGGTCCCGCCAGCCTGCTGTTCCCCAAGGAATAGCCCGCCCGCCCCCAACGTGCAATCTATCCCCCAAACTCCACCCGCCCCAACTGCCACCTGCCCCAACGCGCCGCACCAATCTGCACAGCCCCTGTGCGCCCTCCAAAGGTATCCCTCGCCGCCGCCCCCTGCTATATCCCTGCCAAACAGGAGCTTTCCATGCACAACACCGCCCAATCCTACGGCACCATCGCGCGCAGCCTGCACTGGCTGATGGCGCTGCTGGTGCTTTCCGCCTTCGCGCTTGGCCTATATTCCAGCGACCTCCCCACCAACACCGCCCAAGCTGCGGCCCACAAGGCGCTGTTCTTCTCGCTGCACAAGACCACCGGCGTCGCCATTTTCTTCACAGCGCTGATCCGCATCGCCTATGCCTTTAGCCAACCGCGCCCAACCGCCCTGCACCCCGACCGCACGCTTGAAACCTTTGCCGCCGAGGCCACGCATTGGACACTTTATATCTCGCTGCTGGCGGTGCCACTGGCAGGCTGGGTCCACCATGCGGCCACCACGGGCTTTGCGCCGATCCTGTGGCCTTTGCCGCAAGACCTGCCCTTCGTGCCAAAATCCCAATCTGTCGCCATCGCCGCCGCCATCCTGCACTGGATCTTTTCTTTCCTGCTTGGCGCCACGATCGCCCTGCATATCGCAGGCGCGCTTAAACACGTGGTGATCGACCGCGATCACACCCTGAACCGCATGCTGCGCGGCACCCCCGCAGGCGGTGCAGCCACCCGCCACAGCCTGCTGCCGCTGCTCGCCGCCGCCGCGATCTATGCCGCCGCGGCAGGCATCGCCATCGCCGTCATCCCCCCGCCCCAAGACACCAGCAGCCAAATCGCCACCACCACCACCGGCAACTGGCAGGTCACCACCGGCACCCTGGGCTTTACCGTCAAACAAATGGGCGCCGATGTTCAAGGCAGCTTTGCCACCTGGTCTGCCGAAATCACCTTTGACCCCGAGGCCCCCACTGGCAACCACGTCGCCGTCAGCATCGACACCACCTCGCTGTCACTGGGGTCGGTCACCGCTCAGGCCAAGGAACCCGAATTCTTCGACATCACCGCCCATCCATCCGCCAACTTCACCGCCGACATCACCCCCGAGGGCACCAACCACATCGCCACCGGCACCCTTACCCTGCGCGGCATCACCAAACCGATCACCCTGCCGTTCTCACTGAAAATCGACGGCGACACCGCCACCATGCAAGGCACCACCACCCTTGACCGCCGCGATTTTGGCATGGGCCCAAGCTACCCCGATCAGGCAACGGTCGGCTTTCCGGTCACCGTCACCGTCGCCCTCACCGCCACCCGCAAATAACCGCCAATCCTGAAAAGGCCGCCAGGGGTAAAACCCTTGGCGGCCCTTCCTTCAGCTTAAATAGCTTAAACCGAAATCACTCGGCCTTCATCGCCTCGACCGAGATCATCACCGACACTTCTTCCGAAACGTAGGGTGCGAACATCCCCA
Source organism: Paracoccaceae bacterium (assembly GCA_049696055.1). Taxonomy (GTDB): domain Bacteria; phylum Pseudomonadota; class Alphaproteobacteria; order Rhodobacterales; family Rhodobacteraceae; genus JBAVTI01. The sequence goes on from JBAVTI010000379.1 coordinate 3,090, forward strand.
ACCCATAGTCCGAGCGCATCAGCGTCGTGGTGGCGTTAAACCCCAGCCACGGCTTTTTCGCCATCGGATGCTCGCCTTGCTGGTTCAGCACCGCGTCCAGCACCACCGATTTGGTCACGCCATTCAACGTCAGATCGCCGGTGATCTTGGCGGTTTTCTCGCCCGTCACTTCAACGCCGGTCGACACAAACGACACCGGCTCTGCATCATCCGCCCCAAAGAAATCGGGCGTCATGAAATGGTCGAACCGCTCTTGCCAACCGGTCAGCATGGTCTTCACCGGAAACGACACATTGACGGTAGAGGCAGCAGGCGCCGCTGCGTCATAGCCGATCGCGCCCTCAAATCCGGAAAACATCCCGTAAGAGGTAGAGAACCCAAGATGCTGATACGAAAACACAATCTGGGAATGGCTGGGATCCAGCACATAGGCTTCCGGGGCGGCAAACGCCGGGGCTGCGGTCAGGGTGGCAACCAGCGCCAGGGGGGCAAAACGGCTCATTCAAGAATTCTCCGACAGATTTAAGGGTGTGATACCGGGGGTTTCCGGCTGCCCCCTAAATGCCCAAACTGTCGCACTCGCACAATTGCACAGCCCCGAACAGACCCTGCGCGCCATTGAACACTCACGCAGGCGCGGCCCCAAGGATGTCCGTTTCCTTGCGCGACAAAACCCAAACCTACAACACCCCCGACACCACGTTGATTGTCAGCGCCAGAACCCCAAGGTTAAAGAAAAACGCAAATAACCCGTGCACCGTCGCCACCCGCCGCAAACTGCGGGTCTGCACCGTCACGTCCGACACCTGACAGGTCATCCCGATCACATACGAGAAATAGCAGAAATCCACAAAAAGCGGCGGCTCATCCCCCGGAAACGCCAGCCCGCCAGCATCCTTGCCCGCGATCTGATCGTAGAAAACATGGGCATAATGAAAGGCAAACACCAGATTGGCGAACATCCACGCCAGCACCAGCGTCACCAGAATTACCCCAACCGCCGCTGCATCCCGCGCGCCCCGCCCGCTGATCAACCCCACCAGCGCCAACGCCACCACCGCCACCACGATCACCGAGACCACCAGCAGCAAGACCCGCCCGCCGTCATCGCGCGCCGCCCGTGCCCGCATCTTGTCGGGGTGATCGTCCAGCCACAGCGGCAGGCTGGCCGCCAAGAACGCGATTGCCGCCAGATCAAAGCCCCAAACCACCCCGATCTCTGCCCCACGCCACACCGTCGCCAAAACGCTGGCAACCGCCATCACCGCCAAAAACAGCAAGAACCGCGGATGAGGCAGTGTTTTGGGCATCATTCAAACCCCTCTGTCATCGGGCCTGCACCGACCGCGCACCCTCTGCGCCAGACACTACGCACCGGGTCGCCGCACCGCAATCACCCCGCTCTCGCCATTTCCCCTTCCCATTCTCGAAAAGATTTGTGCGCCTTAAAGTGCGGCACGCTCTCAAGAGGCAAAAAGCCCGCTATGGCCTGCGCCATGGCCTCATCGGCCCTGTGATGACATCAGCTTGTCATAGTCTTCCCGCGCATCGTCATCGACAATGACGCCCGTGCTCCCGCCATAAAGTCGGTCACTCCGATCCTTGCGTGGCCCGGAAATCCAATAGTAATCCCCGGTTTCTACCTCAAAGTAGTTGGCCTTGAATCCACGCCCCTTCAGGCTTTGATACGATCGCCCCTTATAATAGAGCGTCAGCCCAGACTTCGAAAAGAACACGCGCCCAATATGCGCCGGCCCCTGGTGCCCTTCAGACT